>NZ_JBNHHC010000030.1:0-71551 GCF_059091865.1 Arthrobacter sp. B0316-1-20
GTCGTTCGACGAGGCGTCCAGCAGGCTGTTAGCGGTATCGGTATTAGAGGTGCTCGAGGCGACCAAGAGGGATCCTTCCACAGACCTTCAGGCTTGTCCTGCGCTTCCGCACCGCCGGCACCCCGAATGGGGTCCGGACATCACCTGGATCCGCTATATGATCCTTGCCCGCCGCACGATCTGCAGTTAAACACAGATAGGGCGTGGCGAAGCCCACCGCTATATGAAGGCCAAAGGTTTTGAGGGAAGACGCAAATACTTAGTGTACGGCACCGCGTCGCGGCTTGTCCAACATGCCGGGCAGGCACCAGTCACCGCTCCCCCGCCATCGGGATTCGAGCGGCCTGCGGTGCGAAACGCGGTGCGAAAGGGGCGTCTTCGCGGTTGTCTTCCCCGGGACAACGCCACCAGCATATACCGGCCCGCCCGCAATTTCCGGCCCGCGCTCCAGGCGAGTTGCCCAAACACGGGTAATCTGTGAAGCAGATCATACCCACGGCAGCAGCCATGTGGCCCCTGCTTGCGCAGGCCACAGGCGCGGAAAAGAGGCATCGACACCATGGCCGAGAACAACAGCAGCCGCGACGACGTCGTCATCCTGAACGGCGCACGCACGCCCACGGGACGACTGAACGGCCAGCTCGCGTCCTTCACCGCCGTCCAACTCGGCGGCAAAGCGATCGCCGCGGCGCTGGACCGCTCCGGCGTCGCCCCCGAACAGGTGGACGCGGTCATCATGGGGCACGTCATCCAGGCGGGCGCCGGCCAGAACCCCGCCCGGCAGGCGGCCATCGCCGCCGGACTGGGCTGGAACGTGCCGACCGTGACGATCAACAAGGTTTGCCTCTCCGGGCTGGCCGCCGTCACCGACGCCGCCCGGCTGATCCGCTGCGGCGAGGCGCAGGTGGTGGTGGCCGGCGGGCAGGAGTCGATGACCAACGGCCCGCACCTGCTGCCCGGTTCCCGCCAGGGCTGGACCTACGGCAGCCTGACCGCCCTCGATGCCACCGCCCACGACGGCCTCACCGATGCTTTCGACCACGAGTCGATGGGCGTCTCCACCGAGCGCCGGAACGCCGAGCTGGGCATTCCCCGCGAAGCGCAGGACGAAGTGGCCGCCGCCTCCCACCAGCGCGCCGCCGCCGCCGCCAAGAACGGGGTCTTCGACGACGAGATCGTCCCCGTCGCGGTGCCGCAGCGCAAGGGCGAGGACCTGGTGGTCGACAGCGACGAGGGTGTCCGCCCGCAGACCAGCGTGGAAAGCCTGGCCCCGCTGCGCCCGGCGTTTGCCAAGGACGGCACCATCACCGCCGGCAACTCCTCCCCCCTGTCCGACGGCGCGGCCGCCGTCGTGGTCGCGACCCGCGGCTTTGCCGAGGACAACGGCCTGGACTGGCTCGCCGTCGTCGGCCGTCCGGGGCAGGTGGCCGGACCGGACACCTCGTTGCAGTCGCAGCCGTCCAACGCAATCACCCAGGCGCTCAAGCGTGCGGGCTGGACCACGGCCGACCTGGACTTCATCGAGATCAACGAAGCCTTCGGGGCCGTGGCGGTGCAGTCGCTGCAGGACCTGGACTACCCGCTGGAGAAGTGCAACATCCACGGCGGGGCCATCGCATTGGGCCATCCGATCGGCGCCTCCGGCACCCGGCTGGCGCTGACGGCCGCCTTGGAACTGCGCCGGCGCGGCACCGGCAAGGCCGCGGTCTCCCTGTGCGGCGGCGGCGGCCAGGGCGAGGCGCTGCTGCTCTACCGGGACTAGCGGTTCCGGGCGGCCCCCGGCGGCCCGGCCGGGAATACCGGGCGGGCGCCGGGGCTTGAACCGGGCATGAGCAACGACTCCGGTGCACCTGCCCTGCCGGCCGGCCTGCAGCGTTTCCTGGCCGGCGCCCAAGCCCACTCCCTGAAGGTCGACGTCGCCGAACGCGCCGGCGCCCGCAGCCTCGCGGAGGCCGCGCAGCTGCTGGGCATCGCCGAGGCCGACATCGTCAAGACCCTGGTCATCAAGCACAAGGACGGCTCGTTCCTGTTCGCCCTCATTCCCGGCGACCGGCAGATCTCCTGGCCCAAGCTCCGCTCGCTGCTGGGGGTCAACAAACTTTCGCTGCCGCACGCCGATGTTGCCTACACGGCGACGGGATACCGGCGCGGCACCATCACCCCGCTGGGCAGCAGCACGGCCTGGCCCGTGTACGCCGACGAGTCCATCCGCGGCCGGCGGATATCGCTGGGCGCCGGGGAACACGGTTACTCCGCCTTCGTCGACGCCGATGCGCTGACCTCCGCGCTCGGCGCCACCGTCGCCGACATCTCCGACCCGGCCTGAGCCCGCCGGGCCCGCTGAGCCGCCGGGGCACCGGCTGCTGGTTCCGGCCCGCACAGCACAAAGCCCCGCCGCCCGGTGGGGCGGCGGGGCTTTGCGGAAGCTAAAGAGAGCTTACTTGAGGGTGACGGTCGCGCCGGCAGCCTCGAGAACTTCCTTGGCCTTGTCGGCGGCTTCCTTGGTGGCGCCTTCGAGGACGGCCTTCGGAGCACTGTCGACCAGGTCCTTGGCTTCCTTGAGGCCCAGGGAGGTCAGCGCGCGGACTTCCTTGATCACTGCGATCTTCTTGTCGCCGGCAGCTTCGAGGACGACGTCGAACTCGGTCTGCTCCTCAGCAGCGGCTTCGCCGGCGCCGCCGGCTGCGGGGCCCGCAACGGCAACGGCTGCAGCGGTGACGTCGAAGGTCTCCTCGAACAGCTTGACGAACTCGGAGAGCTCGATGATGGTCAGTTCCTTGAAAGCTTCAATGAGCTCTTCGTTGGTGAGCTTCGCCATGGTTGGCGTCCTTCCTGATAGGTGATGCGGCTGGTGTGTCCGCACCAAGAGTTGGTTGGTGAAGAGTCTTACTGCTCTTCGGCGGCAGCCTCGGCCGGGGCCTCGGTTGCTTCGGCAGCGGGAGCTTCGGCTTCGGCAGCTTCGGCCGGAGCTTCGGCAGCGGCGCCGCCGTTCTCCTCCTGCTTGATGCGCAGCGCATCGAGGGTGCGGGCCAGTGCGGACATCGGCGCCTTGAGGACACCGGCGACGCGGGCCAGCTGGTGCTCGCGGGATTCGAGAGCGGCCAGCGCAGCAACGGCGGTTGCATCCAGGGCCTTGCCCTCGAAGATACCGGTCTTGATGATGAGCTGCGGGTTGGACTTTGCGAAATCCGTCAGGGACTTGGCGGCTGCAACGGCGTCACCCTTGATGAAGGCGATAGCAGTGGGTCCGGAAAGCTGGCCTTCGAACGCGTCGATGCCGGCTTCCTTGGCTGCAATGCCAGTCAGGGTGTTCTTGACGACCGAGAACTTGGTGTCCTGGCCGAGAGAAACACGCAGCTCCTTGAGCTGTGCAACGGTAAGCCCGCGGTATTCGGTTAGGACTGCAGCGCTGGATTCCTTGAAATCGCTGGTGATTTCTTCAACGGCTGCCACCTTGGTTGGCGTTGCCATAACCCTCCTTCCGGGGAATAGTGCCGGTGGTTCGGGTCGCACGCATAAAAAACGCCCCATGCAGGCGCACGGGGCTTGGTTCCCGCACCGGAGTTACGGCGGCGGGGCAATGCTTCGTTCACCTGCGCAGGCCGTCCCAGGCATGGGACTTTCGGTTGAAAACGTGGAGGATTTCAACGACCGACGGTCTTTGGTTCTTCAAGGTTACGGGATCCTGCCGCCGGACGCCAAATCGGCGGCCCGGAGCCGCGCCCACGACTGCACCCCCGGACGGATCAGCCGGCGGCCGACCGCAGCGCGGAGGCTCTCGCCGGGCCGGCGGCATTGGCGTCGAGGTCGTCCTGGACCTGGTCCACGTGATCCTCCATCGCCTCGCGGGCTCCATGGGCGTCCCCGCTTTCGACGGCGGCGAGCACCCTGCGGTGCATGGCGAGGGTGCGGGTGCGCACAGCCTGCGCCCCAAACGCTTCCCGCCGCGCGTCGGCCAGCACCCGACCCATCGGCACGAAGACCGCCGGAAAGAGGATATTGCCGGACGCCTTGAGGACCACCGTGTGGAACAGCCGGTCGGCTTCGACGAAGGCATCCGCGTCGCCCGCGGCGTCCGCGGCGGCCATCGACTCCAGCTCCCCGCGCAGCAACTCCAGGTCCGCAGCGGTGCGGCGGAGCGCAGCCAGCGCGGCGGCCCCGGACTCGACCAGGCGCCGCACTTCGAGCAACTGCCGCGAGGCGGCGGAGTCGCTCATGCTGTGCGCCGCGGCGCGGACGACGGCCTCGACCGAGGTCCACTTCCCGGGCGGATTGATAAACGTGCCGCGGCCCCGCTGGATGCTGATCACGTTCATCGCCCGCAGCATGGTGAGGGCTTCCCGGACGGTCAGCCGGCTGACCTGCGACCGGGCGGCGATCTCGGCTTCGGTGGGCAGCGCGTCGCCGGGCGCCATCCGGCCGGCGATGATCTGCTCCAGCAGGTCTTCCGCCACCGTGTCAACCAGCGTCCTGCGTTCCATCGGCCCTCCCGCCACACCCGGCAGCATGCCGGCGCGCTGACATCGTAACCGCCGCTGCCGGTTACCGGCGCGTAGCATGACGCTCCGGCGACACGTGTACGAACACGCCCGGTACGCCGTCACGCGGCGCCGGCCGGGCGGGTCTCCCCGGCCTGCGGCCCCGGACGCAGCTTCTTCTGCCAGGCGGCCTCGTACCCGGCCGGAGCGAAGCCGAGGGCGGTGTTGATGTCCAGCATGTGGCTGTTTTCGTCGGCGTTCCAGGTGTAGAGCCGGCGCCCCTGCGGCCACGCCTCCGCCACCCGCTGCAGGTTGCGGGCCTTGATCCACAGGCCCAGGCCGTTGCCACGGTGGGCCTGCAGCACCAGCGTGTCCTCCTGGAAGACCACCTCGGGCTGCTCCGGGAAGAATTCCAGCACGGTGTGGCCCACCAGCCGGCCGCTGGGCACATGCCCGGCCGCGACCACCAGGCAGCGGCCGCCCTTGCGCCGCAGCTCCTCCTCATGGTGGCGGACCCGGGCGGCATCCCACGCCTCTTCCTCGTAGTCCAGGTCACCCAGCGGGACGTCGGTGCTCATCCGCTGCCGCAGGGCCGCGTACTGGTCCACCCAGTCCGGCGGGCAACTGTCGGCCCACTCGACCAAGCGGTAGTCCGCGCCGGCCTTCCCCGCAGCCGCCGACGCGCGGGCCGCCAGACTGTCCTGGTCGGCGGGGAGCGGCATCCTGCTGCACCGCTCCACCTGTTCGAGCCGGAATCCGCCGGCCAGCGCGAAGCGCACGGCCGGCGCGGAGGCCGGCAGGGCCCCGGCCCCGGTCCCCGGCCGGAGCATGTCCGGGCCTCCTGGATCAAATCCGGCGGGATGTTCGCTCCAGGCCTGAAGCGTGGTCCGGCCCCGGCGGGCGGCACAGGCCTCGGCTTCGGCCAGCAGTCTGCTTCCCACGCCCCGCCGCCGGTAGTCGGGATGTACGGCCACAAAAACGTACCCGTTGCGCGGGTTGTCTTGCAGCGACAGCTCGAGCAGTGCACGCCCGACGTGCCGGTCCCCGTCCCTGGCCGCCCAGAGATACGTCACCGAGTAGTCGTTCGGCCGCGCCCCCTCGAGCCGCACCGCCGGGCTCACCCAAAAATCGTTGTTGCCCCAGATCAGCCCGTTGACCAGGTTGGCCAGCTCGGCGGAGGCGGCAAAGTCCGCGCCGCCCGGGCCCTGAAGGGCGGGCGGGATCGGCAGCGGCGCGATCGTGATCGAGGTCTTGGGCATGCGTGCTCCTCGGCAGCGAGGCAGTGATTGAGTAGTGCCAATCACATTACTGCATCCCGCCGCGCCGGACTATCTCCCGCTTAAGCCGCACTACCTTCCGCTTAAACGGGCTATGGCCGCAGCATGTGCTGCGGCCATAGCCTAAGTGTGCGCCGTTGCCGGCGAACCTGAAGTCCCGGTTAGGCCTCCACGGCCACCTTGGTGACGTTCGGGTCCACGGAGATGCCAGGGCCGAAGGTGGTGGTGATGGTGGCCTTCGCGATGTACCGGCCCTTGGAGGCCGACGGCTTCAGGCGCAGCACCTCTTCCAGGGCGGCGGCGTAGTTCTCCACCAGCTTGTTGGCGTCGAAGGACACCTTGCCGATGATGAAGTGGAGGTTGGCGTGCTTGTCGACGCGGAAGTCGATCTTGCCGCCCTTGATGTCGTTGACGGCCTTGGTAACGTCCGGGGTCACCGTTCCGGTCTTCGGGTTCGGCATCAGGTTGCGGGGGCCGAGGACCTTGCCCAGGCGGCCGACCTTGCCCATCAGTTCCGGGGTCGCCACGGCGGCGTCGAAGTCGGTCCAGCCGCCCTGGATCTTTTCGATCAGGTCGTCAGAGCCAACGAAGTCGGCGCCCGCGGCGATAGCGGCCTCGGCCTTGTCGCCGGTGGCGAAGACCAGCACGCGGGCGGTCTTGCCGGTGCCGTGCGGCAGGTTCACCGTGCCGCGGACCATCTGGTCTGCCTTGCGCGGGTCGACGCTGAGGCGGAAAGCCACCTCGACGGTCGCGTCGAACTTGGACGGGTTGGTCTCCTTGGCGAGAGTGATTGCCTCGACCGGGGCGTAAACCTTGTCCGCCTCGATCTTGGCTACAGCTGCCTCATATGCTTTGCTGCGCTTTGCCATCTGCTTTTTCTCCTTGTGCAGTTGTGGTCTGCGGACCGCGCCCGGCCCTGCCACAACGACGGCTGTGTTCCCACCTGTGGCGAGCTGTGTCGCCGTCGTTTTGTGAATTGTCTTGGTGAAGGCCTTGCTGGACATCTGTCCTTCGGCCTCCGGGTTGAGGGTGTTTAGCCCTCCACCTCGATGCCCATGGAACGGGCGGTGCCGGCGATGATCTTGGCGGCAGCCTTGATGTCGTTGGCGTTGAGGTCAGCCATCTTGGTGCCGGCGATCTCATCGACCTGCGCCTGGGTCAGCTTCGCAACCTTGTTGGTGTGCGGGGTAGCCGAACCCTTCTGCACGCCTGCGGCCTTCTTGATCAGCTCGGCGGCCGGCGGGGTCTTGGTGATAAAGGTGAAGGAACGGTCTTCGTAGACCGTGATTTCAACCGGGATCACGTTTCCGCGCTGGGATTCCGTGGCGGCGTTGTACGCCTTGCAGAATTCCATGATGTTGACACCGTGCTGACCAAGCGCCGGACCGATAGGCGGGGCCGGGTTGGCGGCGCCTGCCTGGATCTGGAGCTTGATGAGGCCGGTGACCTTTTTCTTGGGGGCCATATCGGGTCCTTCTCTCACATTACGTACCGGCGGCACAGGAGCGTGCCGGCGGTGGTTGGCCGCCATGGCTTGGCGGCCGGCCGTGCGGATTCGGACAAAGCGGGTCCGTATCCGCACGAAGTCTTGGTTAGTGGATCTTGGTGACCTGGCTGAACGAGAGCGTCACCGGGGTTTCGCGCTCAAAGATGGTCACCAGCACCACCAGCTGCTGGGATTCCGGCTTGATTTCCGAAATCGTTGCCGGCAGCGTCTCGAACGGCCCGTCATTGACGGTGACGGACTCGCCGACCTCGAAGTTGACGGTGATCGGCGTGCTCGGTGCCGCCGACTTGCCCGCAGCCTTGCCGCCGGCTTCCGTCTTGGTGCCCGTGATGGTGTGCTCCAGCATGGAAGCAACTTCCTTCAGGCTCAGCGGCACCGGGTTGTGGGCGTTGCCGACGAACCCGGTCACGCCGGGGGTGTGGCGGACGGCGCCCCACGAGGCGTCGGTCAGGTCCATCCGGACCAGCACGTAACCCGGGATGCGCACGCGCTTGACCAGCTTGCGCGTGGTGTTCTTGATCTCCACGACCTCTTCCATCGGGACCTGGATCTCGTAGATGAAGTCTTCCATGTTCAGGGTCTGGATGCGGGTCTCCAGGTTGACCTTCACACGGTTTTCGTAGCCGGCGTAGGAGTGGATGACGTACCAGTCGCCGGGCTGGCGGCGCAGCTTGGCACGGAATGCTTCGAGGGCTTCCTCTTCGGTCTGCTCAACCTCTTCGGCTTCTTCGGCCGGCCCGGTCTCCTCCGGGGCCCCGTCGGCGGCCTCGGCTTCGGTCAGGTCCGCCTCGGCGGCGGCTTCGGCGGCCTCGTCGAGGACGGGGGCGTCGTCGGCGGCCTGGTCAAGCTCGCTCGCCAGATCGGCACCGGCAGCCTCTTCTGCGGCGTCAACGCCAAAAGCCGGCACCTCGTCGGCGCCGGTCCCGGTAACCTGCTCGTCGGCTTCCAGCTCCGCGTTCTCTTCGGAGTTCTGGGCTTCGAGTTCCTGGTCGGACACTTAGCTTCCTGCTTTCTTCTTCAGCTCACTTGACTCGCGGCGGCTTTGCGCCGTCGTCGTATCCATCCGTACGGCTGCCGCAACGCGGACGTTACTGTTCGGGTATGCCGTCTCCGAAGACGAAGAACGCGCCCTGGCCGAAAACCAGATCCAGTGCCGTGACGATCAACATCATGACCGCCACAAAAGCGATCACCACCAGCGTGTAGTTCAGCAATTCCTTGCGGGTCGGCGTGACGACCTTTTTGAGTTCGGCAACGACCTGGCGGACAAACAAAATGATCCGGGCGAAGAGACCGCGCTTCTCGGTCTTTCGTCCGGTGGGGCGTCCCTGGGGACTGCTGGAAGACGTATCGGTCAACCTGGCCTCACTCATTCTGTCCGGTGTCCGGCCTCCGGACGGCCTCGGCCGGCCTGGACCGCTGCTTCGTGCTGGGATGCTGAACTGCTGCAGTTTATGCCTGCGGCGGTTCTGCGCAGGGCAGACAGGACTCGAACCTGCAACCTGCGGTTTTGGAGACCGCTGCGCTACCAATTGCGCCACTACCCTATGGAGCCGAATACTGCCGGATGCCCCCGCCGCGCGGGCATGGAACATCATGGCGTTTTCAACACCGAAGATCCAGTTTACGCCAGCGATGCGCCGACGTCGAACCGAACCCCGTTTGCCGCCCACAAGGCGACTGATCCATTATGCAACATTTCCGCCGGCCCGCTGACCAAGGGGCCGGGCGGGCACCGGCAACGGGCCGTACCCCCGACGGGCTGCACCCGGACTCGGCCTGCACCTAGACTAAGGAACAGTCCTACACGCTACTGAAGACGGGAACACCATGCCTGCCAACGCCCGCGTCTCCCGGCGCATTGCGTCCATCGCCGAATCCGCCACCCTCGCCGTCGATGCCAAGGCAAAAGCGCTGAAGGCTGCCGGGCGGCCGGTGATCGGCTTCGGGGCGGGCGAACCGGACTTCCCGACCCCGGACTACATCGTGGAGGCCGCCATCGAGGCCGCCCGCCAGCCGCGCTTCCACCGCTACTCCCCCGCCGGCGGCCTGCCCGAACTGAAGCAGGCCATCGCGGACAAGACGCTGCGCGATTCCGGCTACCGGGTGGACCCCGCCCAGGTGCTGGTGACCAACGGCGGCAAGCAGGCCGTGTACGAATCCTTCGCCACCTTGTTGGATCCGGGCGACGAGGTCCTGGTCCCCACGCCGTTCTGGACCACCTACCCCGAGGCGATCCGGCTGGCCGGCGGCGTCCCGGTGGAGGTCTTCGCCGGGCCGGAGCAGGGCTATCTGGTCACCGTCGACCAGCTCGAAGGCGCGCTGACCGACAAAACCAAGGTGCTGCTCTTCGTCTCCCCGTCCAACCCGACCGGTGCCGTCTACCAGCCGGAACAGGTTGCCGAGATCGGCCGGTGGGCCGCGTCCAAGGGCCTGTGGGTCATCACCGACGAGATCTACGAGCACCTCACCTACGACGGCGTGCCCTTCACCTCCATCGCGACGGCCGCGCCGGAGCTGGGCGACAAGGTCGTCATCCTCAACGGCGTGGCCAAGACCTACGCCATGACCGGCTGGCGGGTGGGCTGGATGATCGGCCCGAAGGACGTGGTCAAGGCCGCCACCAATATGCAGTCCCACGCCACCTCCAACGTGGCCAACGTGTCCCAGATGGCGGCGCTGGCCGCCGTGTCCGGACCGCTGACCGCGGTGGACGAGATGAAGGTTGCCTTCGACCGGCGCCGCAAGGCCATGGTCGAGGGCCTGAACGCCATAGCCGGCGTCGAATGCCCGACGCCGGAGGGCGCGTTCTACGCCTACGCCGACGTCCGCGGGCTGCTGGGCAAGGAATTCCCGACGGCGGACGGCACCATCCGTCCGGCGACCTCCGCCGAGCTCGCCGCGCTGATCCTCGACGAGGTCGAGGTCGCCGTCGTTCCCGGCGAGGCCTTCGGGCCGTCCGGCTTCGTGCGGTTGTCCTACGCCCTCGGCGACGAAGACCTGGCTACCGGCGTCGGTCGGCTGCAGGATTTCCTGGCGAAAGCCAAGTAGCCGCCGGATACGCTCCCGGCCGGACTGCCGAGGGGCAGCCCGGCCGGGTGGCGTTCCGGCTACTTTTCCGGCTGGGACTGGTGGGCCGGATTGCCGTGGAACGGCGGCACGACCCGTGGGCCCGAGGTTTCCGGCTGCGCCGCGGAGCCGCCTTGGCTTCCGCCGACCTCGGGCATGTCCGGCACCGTGGTCCCGCTTGGCTCTGCTCCGGCGCGCAACTCCTCGAGCCGGCGCTCAAGGACCTGGACGACCGGGAGCCGGTTTCCATGCTCCCGCTCGTAGGTCAGGAGCTCCGTCATTCCCTGCTCGTCCAGCCCGGTGATCCGGGTCGGGAGCGTGCCCAGGGGTATGTGGTCGTAGTCCGGCAGCGGAAGTTCGTCGTGCCGTGGGGAGTCGGTCATGAATCCTCCTGCGCTCGTCGGTCCTGACAGTTCCCCCAAGCTACCACCGGCGCCTGGGGGTACGACAGGGCCCGGTGCCCCTGCTATAGGATCCGGCGGTCAACAGCCCAGCGGGTCAGTTCGTGCCGGGAGGACAGCTGGAGCTTGCGCAGCACGGACGAGACGTGCGTTTCGACGGTCTTGATGGAGATGAACAGTTCCTTGGCTACTTCCTTGTACTGGTAGCCGCGGGCGATGAGCCGCATGACCTCCAGTTCGCGCGCGGAGAGCTTGTCCAGTTCGTCGTCAACGTTGGCTACGGCTGCGGTGCCGAAGGCGTCCAGGACGAACCCGGCCAGCCGCGGCGAGAACGCAGCGTCGCCTCCGGCCACGCGCTCCACGGCGTCGGATATTTCGGCGCCGGAGATTGTCTTGGTGACGTACCCGCGGGCGCCGGCCCGGATGACGGTGACGACGTCTTCGGCGGAGTCGGACACGCTCAGCGCCAGGAATTTGGTCTCCGCCAGCAGGTCGGCGCAGCCCGCGACAACCTCGGCCCCGCCGCCGCCCCTGCCTCCGGGCAGGTGCACGTCCAGGAGGACGACCGCGGGCCGCTGCTCGTGGATGGCCGCGATCGCTTGCTCCACGGTCGCGGCCTCGGCGACCACCTCGATCCGCCCGTCCAGGTCCGCTTTCAAGCCGGAACGGAAGATGGCGTGGTCGTCGACGACGACCACGCGGATGGGTTCGGTCACGATGCGGTTCCTTCCTGGGGGTGCTGCAGGCTGAGATGGACTTCGGTGCCGCTGCCGGTGTTGCGGATTTTTGCCTGGCCGCCGTGCCGCTCCATCCGGCCGATCAGTGATTCGCGCACGCCCATCCGGTCCGGCGGCACGGCGGCGGGCTCGAACCCGGGACCGCGGTCCCGGACGAAGATTTCGCTGCTGCCCGGCGTGCATTCAACGTAGACGGAGATGGGGCCGCCGGCGTGCTTCGCCGCGTTCTGCACCGCCTCCCGGGTGGCGTGCACCAGGACCTCGTGCCGGTCGGTCATGTCGCTGTCGCCCACGGCGACCACGTCCACGGGATGCCCGTAGGCGTCTTCGATTTCCGCGGCCACCGCCTTCACGCGGTCCACCAGGTTGCCCTCTTCCTGCCGCCTGTCCCGGTAGAGCCATTCGCGCAGTTCCCGTTCCTGGGCGCGGGCCAACCGGGTGACGTCGTGTTCCGAACCGGCGCGGTTCTGGATCAGGGCGAGCGTCTGCAGCACCGAATCGTGCAGGTGCGCGGCGATCTCCGCGCGTTCGGTTTCCCGGATCCGGCCGGAGCGTTCCGTCTCCAGGTCCCGCCAGTACTTCAGCACCCACGGCGCCAAAACCAGCAGGACCCCGGCCAGGACGGCCAGCGAGGCAAACAGCGTGGGCCACATGGCCTCCCAGGTAATCGAACCGGACACCATGGTGACGATGCCGGCCACCACTAGGACCAGCCCGGCCAGCAACCGCACGGCGCCTTGCGCCCCGGTCGCCCCGGCGCGGTCCATCAGGCCGCTGCGCCGGGAATCATCCAGCTGCATCCAAGCGATCACCGCGCCGGCCGCGATGGCGAGGACCGGCAGCCAGGTCCCCCACGGCAGGTTGATGCCCGCCAGTTGGGCGACGACGGCGCCGCCCGCGAGGACCAGGGCCGCGCCGATCAGGATTTCCTTGCCGCCGCGCTGCATCAGCCGCGGGGCGCCGGCGGCCTGTGGAAGCGCTCCGGGTTGCCCGCCCGGGCGGTGCGGGGGCGGGCCGGGCTGAGCGACGGGGCGGCCCGCAGGCAGGCCGGCCGCCTGCACGACCGGTCGGCCGTTCCCCTCCTGGCCGGGACGCGGCGGGCCGAATCCCCGTGCAAAATTCTCCGCGATGCCGCGGGGATTAAAGGCGCGCTCGGCTGCCAGGGCCTCGTCGGCCGCGGTCGGCACCAGCAGCCAAAGCCAGACATAGAGCAGCACACCCGCTCCCCCGGCGATCGCCAGGACCACCATGCCGACCCGGACGATCCCGACCGAGGTGTCCAGGTGCCGGGCCAGGCCGGTACACACGCCCGCGATGATGCGGTCCTCGGTGGAGCGGACGAGCGGTTCTCTCATGGGTCAATCCAAGCACGCGTGGGCGCACCCGACCTACCGCCGGGCGCCGAATCAGGGGAACCCGGCCGGCCGGTCAGGGAAGGGTCAGGGTGGCACCCCATAGAGGAGAGGGCTGCCGGTTGGAATGATCAAACCATGACCTCACACGCACCGAGCCCGTCGGATAACGACGGCACCGACCGAACAGACGAACCGGACCAGCAACCGGCAGTTCCCGAATCCGGGCAGGAATCCGCCCCGGCAGCGCCCCAGGCGCCCGCTTCCGCAGAGCCCCGGACCGTCCAGGCGGCAGAGGACGACGACGCACCCGCCAATCCGACCCAGCCCATCCTTCCGGGCACCAACCCCACCCTGCCGCTGGGCGCCGGCTACCACGATCCCGGCTACGCAAACGCGGCCGGGGCCGACGGGACCGGCTACGCCGGCCATGACGGAGGCGGCGGTAACTTCCCGCCGCCGCCTCCGGGCAGCGCCGGCGCTTACCCGCCGCCGCCCGCCGGCGGCTTCCCGGCGCAGAGCAACGCGTTCTTCAGCTGGTTCCGCAACCTCGGGGTTTCCCGCGGGCAGGACCGCTGGATCGGCGGGGTGGCCTCCGGCGTCGCGCACCGGATCGGGCTGGACCCGATCCTGGTCCGCGGGCTGTTCATCCTGCTCGCCGTCTTCGGCGGCATCGGCGTGCTGCTCTACGGCGTGGCCTGGGCCCTGCTGCCCGAGCCGGACGGCCGGATCCATGCCGAAGAAGCCGGCCGCAGCAACTGGACGGCAGGCATGACCGGCGCGGTGATCTTCACGGTCCTCGGCGTGTTCAGCCGCCCGTTCAGCTGGATCTTCGGGTTCAACAACGACGGCGGCTGGGGCTTCGGCGGCTTCGTCTGGGCCGTGATCTGGCTGGGCGCGGTGGGGTTCTTCATCTACTGGCTCGCCACGCGCAACAAGGCAGGCGCACCGGATTCGGCACCGACCGGAGCGGACGGCTTCCCGCCCGCACCGGCCACCGGCAGCGGTACCTCCGCCTACTACGGTGCCCCCGGCACCTCCGGCACCACCGGCACTGCCTACGGTTCGACGCCGGCTTCCGCGACCGGATACGGTAACGCGGGCCACGGCGGCCACCAGGGCCCGCCGCGGCAGGCCTATCCGCAGCCGCGCCCGTATCCCCAGCCCGCGCCGCGGCCCTACAAGCCCGCCCCCCGCGGCCCCTCGGGTGCGGCCATCGCCCTGACCCTGGGCGCCGCCATGCTGGCCGCCGGCGTGGTCCTGGGGCTCAACGCGCTGGAATTCGTTGAGCTGGGCCGGAATGTCGTGCCCGTCGCCATCGCCGCGGCGCTGGTCGTGATCGGCATCGGCGTCGTGGTGCTGGGCGCCGTCGGCCGCACCTCCGGCGTCCTCGGTTTCCTGGCCGCTGTGGGACTGGTCCTGGCGCTGGCCTTCTTCGCGGGAACGCAGTGGACGGCCTCCAACTACGCCATCGCCTCGAGCCGGACCTGGACCTCGGCCGCGACCCCGGCCCAGGGTGACGGCTACAGCGTCGTGGCCGGCGACGGCACCGTGGACCTGCGCGCCGTCTCCGGTTCCCGTTTCGGCGGCCCGGCCCTCGTCCCGGTCAACGCCGTGGCCTCCTCCATCACCGTCATCATCCCCGACGACGTCCCGGTGAAGGTGGAAACGCAGATGGCGCTGGGCAACGTCGAATACGTCACCGGCGCGGACAGCGGACGGCAGTCCGGGTTCTGGCAGCCGGGAAGCTACACCATCAACGACGACGGCGGGGCGCCGGAAATCGTCCTGGCCGTCCGGGGCGTGGCCAGCAACGTCGACATCGTGACCGTCAGCGAACTGGAGGAAATCCGATGAGCAGCCAACTGAACCGCGACCAGGACCGCCGTCCCCGCGTCGGCACCATCATCTGGGGCTTGATCGCCGTGGCCGTCGGCCTGCTGGTGCTCGCCGGGACCTGGTGGGACATCAGCTTCAACTGGGCCTATGTGATGATCGCCCTGCTGATCGGCTCCGGCATCGCCCTGGTGGTCGCCGGCGTCCTGAGCGCCACCCGCAACCGGGACCGCTAGCCCGGGACCGACAGGACCGCACCCCACCCAGACCGACAACCAAGGCGGCCCGCGCCACCCGCGCGGGCCGCCTTCGACGAACCGGCAGTGACAATAGCTCCCGAACACGAAAGCATGGTGCCATGGATACCTTTTACCGAGTGCTCCGCTCCAGCCCCGTCCGTCGCGGCCCCGACCGCTGGGTCGCCGGCATTTGCGGCGGCATTGCCGCCAAGTTCGGCTGGGACGTGATGTGGGTGCGGATCGCCACCCTGCTGGTCTTCCTCTTCCCCGGCGTCGGCATCGGCACCTATCTCGTGTTGTGGCTGCTGCTGCCGAAGTACGACGGCAGCATCGCGCTGGAGAAGCTGCTCGCCCGCAAATCCTGATCCGCTGTCCACCGGCCGGAGGACAAGAGAGTCGGCAGGACGGACGTGCCGGCCACGGCCCCGGGCGGAGCATGCTGGAAGCATGAGAACACCCGCCACCGCCCGCGCCGCGCAGGACGCCCCGGGCGCACCGGCCCCCGGCCGCCCGGAGCCAGCCGCCTCCGATCCTGCCCCGCCGGGCGCCGCCGTCGTCCTCGACCGGTTGGTGAAGGAGTACCCCCGTGCCGGCGGCGGAACCTTCCGCGCCGTGGACGGCATCACGCTGCAGATCCGCACGGGCGAAACGTACGCGCTGCTCGGGCCCAACGGGGCCGGCAAATCCACCACCATCGAGATGATGGAGGGCCACCGGAAGCCGACTTCCGGCCGCGCCGCCGTGCTCGGCGTCGACCCGTACCGGGCGGCGCCATCGTTCCGTGCACGCATCGGAGTCGTGCTGCAAGAGGCCACCGATGCCGGCGAGCTGAAGGTGGCCGAATCGCTGCGCGCCCTCGCCGCCTACTACCCCGCCCCGCGCCCGGTCGACGAGGTGATCGCCGCCGTCGGGCTGGAGGAAAAGGCCGGCGCGCGGATCGGCGCCCTCTCCGGCGGCCAGCGCCGGCGGCTGGACGTGGCCATGGGCCTGATCGGCAATCCCGACCTGTTGTTCCTGGACGAACCGACGACCGGCTTCGACCCGGAGGCCAGGCGGTCCTTCTGGGAGCTGATCCGCCGCCTGGGTTCCGACGGCACCACGATCGTGCTCACGACGCACTACCTCGACGAAGCCGAGCAGCTGGCGGACCGGCTGGGCGTCATCGCCGCGGGACGGCTGGTGGCCGAAGGCACGCCCGCAACGATCGGCGGGGCGGCACTGCGCCGGCCCAGGGTCAGCTGGACGGACGAGGCCGGCGACCACCTTGAGACCACCGACGAGCCGGCGGCGCTGGTGCACCGGCTCAGCGGCGGCGGGCGGCACGAGCCGGCCAACCTGCAGGTGCGCGTGCCGCACCTCGAGGACATCTACCTGCAGTTGCTGCAGCAGCACGGCACGGACAGGACCGACGCCGCATGAACGCCCCGTCCCCCTCGACATCCGGCCCCTCAACGTCCGCCCCCTCGACACCCGGCCGCCCCGGGGCAGGCCGGGCCTGGCGGCCGAACGCCGTGCTGCTGGGCTGGAAACGGACGCTGCTGGAGGTGCGGATGTTCTCGCGCGACCCGGCCGCGGTGGTCTTCACCCTGCTGTTCCCGCTGATCATGATGGCCCTGTTCAGCACCGTCTTCGGCGAGGACGCGTCGATGGGCGATCCGGCGCGGCCGGAGTCGCTGCTGCGCCCGGCCGAGTACTTCCTGCCCGCGATGCTGGCGCTGGGCACGGTCCTGAGCGGCTTCCAAAACCTCAGCGCCTACGTGACCACCGAACGGTTCAACGGCAGCATCAAGCGGCTGGCCGGAACGCCGCTGCCCAGCCTGTCCTACTTCCTGGGCAAGACCGGCATGACGCTGGTCCTGATCCTGACGCAATCGGCCCTGCTGTTGCTGGGCGCGCGGTTCCTGTTCGACGTGCCCCTGCCGGCGACGGCGGACGCCTGGCTGACGTTCGCGTGGCTGCTCCTGGGCTCCACGGCGGCCTGGTCGGCGGCGGGGATCGCCTTCGCCTGCCTGGCCAGGTCCGGGCCCTCCGCCTCCACCATGGCCGCCGTGCCGCCGCTGCTGCTGTCCTTCATCTCCGGCATCTATTTCCCGTTCCCGCAGATCCCGGACTGGCTGCGCGGCCTCGCGGACCTGACGCCGCTGCGCTGGACGGCCAGCGGCATGCGCTCGGTGTTCCTGCCGGAGGGCTGGGAGGCCGTGGAGCCCGGCGGGAGCTGGAACCTGGGGATGTCCGCCGTCGTGATCCTCAGCTGGCTGGCCGCCGGCCTGGTGCTGACCCGGCTGATGTTCCGTTGGCCGCCGCAGAAGTAGTCCCCCGCGGCAGGGCGCCGCGCCGGCCGGGCGGCGGGGCCGTCGTAAGGTGATGCCATGAGTGAATCAGCGGTCCCGCCGGCGACTGCCCCGCCGTCCGTTGGGGACTCGATCTGGTTCCGGGGCCTGAAGTGGTGGCACCTCGGGTTTTACGTGGCGCTGGCGACCGTCGCCGTCATCGTCTGGGTCAGCGCCGAGGCGGGGAATCCCGCCAAGGCATCGGCGGTGGCGTCCCTCGTTCTGCTCGGGGCCGCCTACCCGTTCCTGACCCGGGCGAAGGACCTGCACACCTGGAAGCCGAAGCTGTACGTGGTGCTGCTGATCGCCGTGGTGACCTACCTGGCGTTCCTCTCCGGCGCCGGCTCGATCATCCTCTTCATCGCGTTCCCGCAGGTGTGGATGTTCGCGGGGTCGGAGCGCAACGGCGTTGCCGCCTCCGCGCTGATCTGCGTGCTCGTGGCCGCCGGCCAGCTGCACCTGTACGGCACCGGCGCCGCCGGATTGCTGGCCGCCGGGCTGCAGGCGGTGATCTCCTTCCTGGCCAGCACGCTCCTGGGCCTGTGGATCTACAAGATCATCGAACAGAGCGAGCAGCGGGCGGACCTGATCGCGGAGCTCAACGCCGCCCGGGCGGAACTGGGGGCCGCGCACGAGCGCCAGGGCGCCATGGCCGAGCGGGAGCGGATGGCCCGCGAGATCCACGACACGCTGGCGCAGGGCTTCACCTCGATCGTGATGCTCTCGGAGGCGGCCCAGGCGCAGCTGCGCAAGGCCGGCACCCCGGTCCCGGCGGTGCTTGCGTCCTCCCTGGCCGGGATCCGGGACACCGCACGGGACAACCTGCAGGAAGCGCGGGCCCTCATCGCGGCCTCCGGCCCCACGCAGCTGGCCGGCGGCGACCTGCTCGGCGCGCTGCGGCGGCTCGAGGCCACCGGCCTGGACGGCGCCCGGCTGAGCGTGGAGCTGCCGGCGGCGCTGCCGGAACTGACGCCGGCGCAGCAGGTGGTGGTGCTGCGGGCCGCGCAGGAGGCCCTGAACAATGTCCGCCGGCACGCCGGGGCGGGCTCCGCGCGGCTGCGGCTGCACCTCGACGGAGCGTCCCTGGTGCTCTCCGTGGACGACGACGGCGCCGGCTTCGTCCCCGCGGCGCGGACCTCAGGCGACAGCTACGGGCTGCGCGCCATGGCCGAGCGGCTGTCCGAAATCGGCGGCAGCCTCGACGTGCGCTCGGCGCCGGGCGTCGGCACCCGGCTGACCATGAACATCCCGCTGCAGCTGCAAGGAGCCGGCAATGTCCGCTGAACCCCGACCGGACAGCCCTGGCAACGACACCGGGGCCGCCACCGAAGCCCCGCGCATCCGGGTCGTCATCGCCGACGATCACCCCGTGGTCCGCGCCGGGCTGGCCGGCCTGCTGGGCACCGAGGACCGGCTGGAGGTGGTGGCCCAGGCTCCCGACGGCGCCGCGGCGGTGAGTGCCGCGCTGGAGGTGGGCGCCGACGTCGTGCTGATGGACCTGCGGATGCCGCGGCTGGACGGCGCCGACGCCACGGCGCGGATCGTTGCCGCCCGGCCGGGCACCAAGGTGCTGATCCTGACCACCTACGACGGCGACGCCGACATCGTCCGCGCGGTGGAGGCCGGCGCGGTGGGCTACCTGCTCAAGGACACCCCCGGCGAGGCGCTGATCGCCGCGGTCTTCGCCGCCGCCCGGGGCGAAACGGTCCTGGCCCCGCCGATCGCGGCCAAGCTGGTCTCCCGGCTGCGCTCGCCCGCGCCGCCGGCGCTGTCGGCCCGGGAGACCGAGGTGCTGGGGGCCGTGGCCGACGGCCTGAGCAACCCGGAAATCGCCGCCCGGCTGTTCATCGCCGAGACCACGGTGAAGACGCACCTGCTGCGGATCTTCGCCAAGCTCGACGTCGACGACCGCACGCGCGCCGTCGTCGTCGCCATGCAGCACGGCCTGCTGCCCGCCTGAGGCGCCGTCCCGCCCGGCAGGGCTCCCCGCCGCCGGAGCCGCTCACGGCCGGAATGACTCGGGCCCCGGTTCCTGCATAGGATTGAGGCGGGCTCAATGGGGTGCTCGCGCCGACCGGCCAGCAACCGAGAAGGAGTACCCATGAGGATTGGCATCATGACCAGCGGCGGGGATTGCCCCGGCCTGAATGCGGTGATCCGCGGCATCGTGCTCAAGGGCATCACCGCGCACGGGCACGAGTTTGTCGGCTTCCGCGACGGCTGGCGCGGCGTGCTGGAGGGCGACATCATGGAACTGCCGCGGCACCAGGTGCGCGGCATCTCCAAGCAGGGCGGCACGATCCTGGGCACCTCGCGCACCAACCCGTTCGAGGGCCCCAACGGCGGGCCGGAGAAGATCCAGCAGACGCTGGACCGGCTGGGCGTGGACGCGGTGATCGTGATCGGCGGCGAGGGCACCCTGGCCGGCGCCTACCGGCTCACCCAAAGCGGGCTGAAGATCGTCGGCGTGCCCAAGACCATCGACAACGACCTGGAAGCCACCGACTACACCTTCGGTTTCGACACCGCGGTGCAGATCGCCACCGAGGCGATCGACCGGCTGCGCACCACCGGCGAATCGCACCACCGCTGCATGATCGCCGAGGTGATGGGCCGCAACGTGGGCTGGATCGCGCTGCACGCGGGCATGGCCACCGGCGCGCACGCCATCCTGATCCCCGAGCAGAGCGTGAGCATGGATCAGGTATCCGACTGGGTGCTGCACGCGCAGAAGCGCGGCCGCGCGCCGCTGGTGGTGGTGGCCGAGGGCTGGGTCCCCGACGGCGAACTGGGCCCGCATGCCGAGCGCGGCGTGGACAGCTTCGGGCGGCCGAGGCTCGGCGGCATCGGCGAGCGGCTGGCCCCCGAACTTGAGGCGCGCACCGGGATCGAAACGCGCGCCACCACGCTGGGGCACATCCAGCGCGGCGGGGTCCCCTCCGGCTACGACCGCGTGCTGGCCACCCGCCTGGGCATGGCGGCCGTGGACTCGGTGGTGGAGAAGCGCTGGGGCTCCATGGTGGCCCTGAAGGGCACGGACGTCGTGCATGTGGGCTTCGAGTCGGCGCTGAACAATCTAAAAACCGTCCCCCAGCATCGTTACGACGAGGCAAGGGTTCTCTTCGGCTAAGCGTTCAGTAGTGTGGCAGGTATGCGATTGGACGCAGGGACGGCTGACATTGTGCTGCTGGCGTGGGCGCGGTTGCTCGGATTCTCCGACAACGCCTTCACCGCGGCCGGCGACCGGCTGACCAGGATCAACGAGGACGCCGGGACGCTCACCTTCGTGCGCTTGTTCGGCCGCTCAGCGCTGGTGGGGCCGGAATGGGCCGTCGCCGCGGCCGCCCGGTACTCGGACGACGACCTGGCCGAACACCAGACGCTGATGCTGCTGAGCCGGGAGCACGGCGGGCACGGTCTGGGCAAGGCCGTGCTGTCCTACGCCGAAGACCTGCCGGTGGTCCAGCCCGAACGGGAGGCCCTGGTGTCCACGGCGGGCAGCGACGTCGCCCGGCTCGAAGACAGGTGCCCGCCCGATGACACGCACGAAGCGGGGCTGGCCGGCATGGACAAGTCGTTCGTGCTGCTGGACGGCAGCACCCCGATGGCCGGCGCCGGCTACCAGGAGTGGCAGCAGATCCTCGGCCACGTTGGCGTGCTGACCGCCCCCGCCTACCGGCGCCGCGGAGCCGGCGCGTTGATCGCGGCGATCGCCGGCCACGAGGCGCTCTCCTCCGGACTCATTCCGCAGTGGCGCTCGCACGAAGAGAACAGGGCCTCCCGCGCGCTGGCCGCGAGCCTGGGATTCTGGGACGCGGGCACCCAGACCTCAGTGATCCTGCAGAAGCGGAGCTGACCGCGGCGCAGCGCATGCGCACCTGCGGGCCGCGACGCGGCTGGGTGCGCGCCGACGCGGCTCAGCGCGGCGGGCGCAGGAACCCGGTCTGGCGGCCGACCACCTGGCCGGCATCGGGAGTGACAATCACTTCCTGGGCGGCGTCGTAGCTCTCGCCGTCGTCCAGCACGGTCAGCTGCGCCTGCGGATCGACCGAGCGCTTGACCACGGCCAGCGCAATCGGTCCCATCTCGTAGTGTTGAGCCGCGGACGTGACCGCCCCGACGCGCTTGTCGCCGAGCATCACGTCGCTGCCCGGGACCGGCAGCGTGTGCTGCGAACCGTCCAGCTGCAGGAACACCAGCCGGCGCGGCGGGCGGCCCAGGTTGTGCACGCGGGCGATGGTTTCCTGGCCCTTGTAGCAGCCCTTCTCCAGGTGCACGGCGGTACGGATGAGGTCCAGTTCGTGCGGAATGGTCTTCTCGTCGGTCTCGGCCCCGACCCTTGGCCGCCACGCCGCAATCCGCAGCGCCTCGGCGGCCCAGACCCCGGCCAACTGCAGCCCGGAGACGGCCGATTCCAGGTCGGCTGCCGGCAGCAGGTATTCGTACCAAGACCGTTCCAAGCCGGGGTGCTTGGGTTCCTCGATGCCGGTGTAGGCATAGCCGCCGGCACCGATCTGCGGCCACGGATCCTGCCACACGAGGCGGCCCTCGAAGGCCGGGACCGGCCTGACCGACCCCACCACGGCCCAGTCGGCGGAGACATCGGCAACCTCTACCCGCAGCATGAACTTCATTCTGTCCAGCCATGCGGCCAGCGGCGCCGCCTCGAAGGATTCGACGATCAGCCAGGTGCGTTCGCCGTCGTCGATAATGCGGGCGTCGTATTCGATCCGGCCCTGCACGGTGAGCAGCAGCGCTTCGCTGGACTGGCCCGGCTTCAGGTTCAGCAGCAACTGCGAGGAGAGCGTGTTCAGCCAGCTCAGCCGGTCTTCGCCGGCCACCGTCACCACCCCGCGGTGGGAAAGGTCCGTGACGGCCTCGCCGCGGGCCAGGGCGCGCTGTTCGCGCAGCGGGTCGGAGTAGTGGGCGGCGACGCCCGCGTCGGCCCCGGAGGCTTCGACGGCGCCGTGTTGCAGGAGCAAAGGGCTGCGGTAGGTCATACCGGCGTCAACTCCCGGCGGCCGTGCCAAATTCCCTCCCCGGTCAGGCGCGCTTGGCCAGGATCGCCGAGGCGTGCGGGGCCAGGTCCTTGCCCTTGGCCTCGGCAACGTCCCAGCGCCAGTAAAGATCGTTGTTGACCAGGCCGAAGATGCGCGTGGCCGCGCTGTAGTCCTTGGACTGCGAACCGCGCATCACCATGTCGGTGCTCAGCTGCACGCGGGGACCCTTGATCTGCCCGTAATAGAGCTCGGAGATACCGCCCGGGTGCACGATGGTCGCGGTGATATCGAAGCCGCCGTCGGCGTTGCGCAGCTCTTCGACCTCGTCCGCCGACCTCAGGGCCGGCACGATTTCGGCGGGGACCAAGCCCGGGCCGACGTCGGCGTCGTTGAGCTTGCGGTCCAGCGCCCAGAAGCCGGTTTCCACGGACAGCGGGCGCAGCCGGTTGCCATCCTCGTCGGTCAGCCAGCTCTCGGCGGTGTACTGCAGGTAGGGCAGGCCGTTCTGCGTGAACGTGGCCTTCTGGACGAAATGTTCGTCCCCCTCCTCGCCCGCACCCAACCGGCCGGCACCTTCCCAGGTACCCAGCAGCCAGGACAGCGGCACCAGTTCCGGGGTCAGCTCCGTCGGGAGTTCAATCGGCATCGTTAAGCTTTGGTCGCTTACTTCTGGCCCTTGAACAGGCGGTAAACCACCAGCGAGGCAAAGCCCGCGATGCCAAGGCCGGCGAGGACCAGCAGGGACAGGTAGAAAATTTCAAGACCGAGATACGACATGGCTCCATAGTAACGGCCCCGGCCGCAGGATGCCTGCCCGTGACGCCGGCCCGCACTGTGACCTCGCTCATTCGGCCCCGCTCATTTCAGCGCAGCAGCATCCGCTCCAGGAAGTAGACCAGCGATCCGGCGGCCATGACCGGGGCGGCGCCGACGGCGAGCATCGCCGGCAGCCGGGTGGGACCGCCGTCGGCCAGCACGAGCCGGCGGAAACTGACCAGGATGATGCCGGCGACGGCGCCCACCGCCGCGGCGGGCAGCATGTGGACGGTGGAGAACAAGGGGGCGGCCAGGGCCCCTGCCAGCGGGGCCAGGACCACGCCCAGCGGCGCGACGATCCGGTCGGGCCAGGGCAGCAGGCAGACGCCGATGGCCACCAGCATGCTGATCCCGGTCACCAGCATCATTCCGCCGTTGTTTGCATTGGCCGAGAGCCGGTCGGCGGCCACCCAGCCGGCGCCCAGCGAGGTGAGCACCAGGCCGGCGCTGGCGCCGAAGGTCGATTCGAGCCGCCGGGGCTGGCCGGTGCCGCGGAGCAGCTGGATCAGGAAGACGGCCATCACGCCGAGCGCAATCACCACGGCCATCCAGAGCAGCGGCATGCCGGCGGGCGCGATCCCGGCGAGCACCGCCGTCGCAATCCCGGCCAGGGAGATGACAGCGGCAAGGGTCTTCTTGGCGGGCACGCCCAGCAACACCGGCCAGCCGATCCCGATCACTACCGCGGCGACGCACACCGCCGCCGTCAGCACCGGGAGGGAGAGGTAGGAGGCGCCGATGACGGCGCACAGTACGGCGGCAGCGGCTGCGGCGACGATCCACGTTTTCACGCTAGTCATACTGCCCTATGACGCAGGGGCGGGGCGAGAAACCGCGGCCCGGCGGGGCGCGGCGCTATACTTATGCCACCGTCCGGCAGGCTGCGCCTGCGTGTGTGAGGACCTGCCGGGCCCGGCCCGATGATGTGCGCCGCGAAACCCCTGGAGGAACCATGCCGCACATTCTGCTGTTGACCAACAGTTCCGGCTCGTCGATCGACGTCCTGCCCGCCCTCGAGCTGCTGAACCACAAGGTCCACATCCTGCCGGCCGAACCGACCGCCCTGCTGGAGACCGGCCCGGCCGACGTGGTCATGGTTGACGCCCGCAAGGACCTGGCCGGGGCGCGCTCGCTCACTCAGTTGCTGAAGGCCACCGGCCTGGGGGCACCGCTGATGCTTGTGCTCACCGAAGGCGGCATGGCCGCCGTCAGCGCCAACTGGCTTGCCGACGACGTGGTGCTGGCAACCGCCGGACCGGCCGAAGTCGAGGCGCGGCTGCGGTTGGTCATCGCCCGCGCCCGTGCCGGCGACCAGGACACCCGCACGGAGATCCACGCCTCCGGCGTGGTGATCGACGAGGCCAGCTACAGCGCGCGCGTCGGCGGACAGCCGCTGAACCTGACCTACAAGGAATTCGAACTGCTCAAGTACCTGGCCCAGCACCCCGGCCGGGTGTTCACCCGCGACCAGCTGCTGCACGAGGTCTGGGGCTACGACTACTACGGCGGCACGCGCACGGTCGACGTGCATGTGCGGCGGCTGCGGGCGAAGCTGGGCCCGGACCACGAGCAGCTGATCGGCACGGTCCGCAACGTCGGCTACCGGTTCACGCTGGTGCGCGAGGCGGAAGAAGAACCCAGCGGCGTCGGCTGAGGCGGCCGGGTCTGCACCGGACCCCGGCGCCCTCCCGCCGCCGGAGGCCGCTCGGATAGTCTGTGCTCATGACTGCATCGGATTCGGACCTCTGGCCCGTGCTGACCATCAAGGGCGCCCCCGACGCCGAGACCCTCGCGGACATCAAGGCGCTGGCCGCCGCCGCCGAGGAGGCCGACGGCAATCCCCCGCTCTCCGAGCAGACGTGGGTGAACCTGCGGGCCGCGGAGTCGGCCGACGTGCTGGTGCTGGCGACCTACGCGGGCGAAGAGCGCTCCGATCCCGCCACCGCGACGGCGATGGCCGGCGTCGCCGTCGTCAGCCTTGCCACCGCTGCCGGCACCGACAACGTCCTGGAACTGGTGGTGCACCCCTCCTACCGGGCCGAAGGGGTGGGGACCCGGCTGGTCGAGGCCGTCCGGCAACACACCGAGCTGACGGGCCTCAAGGCCTGGTCGCACGGCGGCCACGAGGCCGCGGGGCGGCTGGCCGCGCGCTTCGGTTTCGCCCCGGTCCGGGAACTGTGGCGCATGCGCCTGACCCACCCGACCGGATTGCCCGCCGTCGAAATGCCGCCCGGCGTGGCCATCCGTTCCTTCGTGCCCGGCAGGGATGAGGAGGCGTGGCTGGCCGCCAACGCCGCTGCCTTCGCCGACCACCCCGAACAGGGCGCGATGACGCTCTCCGACCTGAAGGCGCGGATGGCCGAGGACTGGTTCGACCCGGCCGGCTTCCTGCTGGCCGAGCGCGAGGACGGCGGCGGCCTGGTCGGGTTCCACTGGACCAAGGTCCACCCGCGCTCCGGCAGCCACCCGTCCATCGGCGAAGTGTACGTCGTGGGCGTCACGCCGCAGGCGCAGGGCACCGGGCTGGGCAAGGCGCTGACCATCGCCGGCATCAAGCACCTGCAGGACGCCGGCGAGCACGCCATCATGCTCTACGTCGACGCGGACAACGAGCCCGCCGTCGGGCTTTACCGCAAGCTGGGTTTCACCCGTTGGGACGCGGATGTGATGTACGCACCGCAGGAAGAGGCCGGCGGGCAACAGTCGGTAACCTTGTAGCTACCGGAGGCCTCTACGATGAGGTGAGTCCGGCCCACCCCAACGCCCCAGGAGAGAGCATGGTCATCGAACCCGAAGCCGCAGCCATTCCCCGGCTGGGTTCCTCGGAAATGGTCCCTGCCCGCGCCACCCAGGACCGCATCGACATTCCGGAATTCGCGCCCTCGCTGGCGCCCGACGGGGACTTCACGCTGGAACGCTTCCTCGACCGGGAAATCAGCTGGCTGGACTTCAACGCACGGGTCTTGGAACTGGCCGAGGACGAGGACCTCTACCTGCTGGAGCGGCTGAACTTCCTCTCCATCTTTGCCTCCAACCTGGACGAGTTCTTCATGGTCCGGGTGGCGGGCCTGAAGCGCCGGATCGCCACCGGGCTGGCCGTGCCGTCCGCCGCCGGGCTCTCCCCGATCGAGCAGCTCGAACAAATCAAGGTCGCCGCGCACAAGCTGCAGCAGCGCCACGCCCGGATCTTCGCCGAGCAGATCCGCCCGGCGCTGGCCTACGAACACATCCACATCGTGCGCTGGGACGAACTGGACGAGGGGGCGCGGACCGAACTGTCCGTGATGTTCCGGGAGCGGGTGTTCCCGATCCTGACGCCGCTGGCCGTGGACCCGGCCCACCCCTTCCCCTACATCTCCGGGCTCTCGCTGAACCTGGCCGTGATCGTGCGCAATCCGGTGAGCGAAAAGGAACTCTTTGCCCGCCTCAAGGTCCCGGACCAGCTCTCGCGGCTGATCCCCGTGGACGGCCCCCGCGCCGGCTCGATCCCCGGCCGCACGGCCCGGTTCATCACCCTGGAAGACGTCATCGCCCAGCACCTGGACCTGCTCTTCCAGGGCATGGAAGTGCTGGAGCACCACACGTTCCGGGTGACCCGCAACGAGGACCTGGAAGTCGAAGAGGACGACGCCGAGAACTTGCTCCAGGCGCTGGAGAAGGAACTGCTGCGCCGCCGGTTCGGGCCGCCCGTGCGGCTGGAAGTGGCCACGGACATCAACCCCAGCGTGCGCGAGCTGCTGGTGCGCGAACTCGGCGTCGAAGAATCCGAGGTGTACGCGCTGCCCGCGCCGCTGGACCTTCGCGGGCTGGAGGCGATCTACCAGATCGACCGGCCGGACATGAAGTATCCGAAGCAGCTGGCGCACACCAGCCGCCACCTGAACGAAAGCGAAACGTCCAAGGCCGCCAACGTCTTCGCGGCCATGCGCCGGCGCGACATCCTGCTGCACCACCCGTACGACTCGTTCTCCACCTCCGTGCAGGCCTTCCTCGAGCAGGCCGCCGCCGACCCGAAGGTGCAGGCGATCAAGCAGACGCTGTACCGGACCTCGGGTGACTCGCCGATCGTGGACGCGCTGATCGACGCCGCCGAAGCCGGCAAGCAGGTGCTGGCGCTGGTGGAGATCAAGGCCCGGTTCGACGAGCAGGCCAACATCGACTGGGCGCGGAAGCTGGAACAGGCCGGCGTCCACGTGGTCTACGGCATCGTGGGCCTGAAGACGCACTGCAAGCTCTCGCTGGTCGTCCGCCAGGAAGGCGACGGGCTGCGCCGCTACTGCCACATCGGCACCGGCAACTACCACCCGCGCACCGCCCGCTATTACGAGGACCTGGGCCTGCTGACGGCGAACTACCAGGTGGGCGAGGACCTGTCCAAGCTGTTCAACCAGCTCTCCGGCTACGCCCCGAAATCCACGTTCAAGCGGCTGCTGGTGGCCCCGCGGTCGGTGCGCTCCGGCCTGATCGACCGGATCGAGAAGGAGATCGCCAACAGCAAGGCCGGCCGCGCCGCGCGCGTGGTGATCAAGGTGAACTCGATGGTGGACGAGGCCGTCATCGACTCGCTCTACCGCGCCTCGCAGGCCGGCGTGCGGGTCGACGTGATCGTCCGCGGGATCTGCGCGGTGCGTCCGGGCGTCCCCGGGCTGAGCGAAAACATCCGGGTCCGCTCCGTCCTCGGCCGGTTCCTGGAGCATTCGCGCGTGTTCGGGTTTGCCAACGGCGGCGAACCGGTGGTCTACATCGGCTCCGCCGACATGATGCACCGCAACCTCGACCGCCGCGTGGAGGCGCTGGTGCAACTGAACTCCCGCGAGGACATCAACGACCTGCTGTCCCTGATGGACCGCTACATGGACCCCGGAACCGCCAGCTGGCACCTGGACAGCGACGGCGCGTGGACCAGGCACCACAAGGACGACGACGGCAACCCGCTCTCGGATATCCAGTCCTGGCTGCTCGCCTCCCGCTCCCGCCAGCGCACCGCCACCCGCCGCTGATGACGCAGAGCAAGACCAGCGACGCCGGCGCTCCCCCGGGCGCCAGGATCACCGCCGCCGGGGCTTTGTGCTGGCGCGTCCGCCAGGGCCGGCTGGAAGTGCTGCTCATCCACCGGCCGCGCTACGACGACTGGTCCTGGCCCAAGGGCAAGCTGGACAGGGGCGAAACCACGCCCGAGTGCGCGGTCCGCGAGGTCCACGAGGAAATCGGCGTCCAGGTGCGCCTGGGCATCCCGCTGCCCACCATCCGCTACCGGGTCAGCGCCGGACTCAAGCAGGTGGTGTACTGGGCCGCCAAGCTGGAGAAACAGGACCCCGTGCCCGACGGCGACGAGGTGGACCGCGTGCTGTGGTGTCCGCCCGCCCGGGCCCGTGAACTCTTGACCAACCGTTCCGACGTGGAACCGCTGGACGCGTTGGAGGCCGCGCACCGGCGGGACGAACTCGATACCTATCCGTTCGTCGTCGTCCGCCATGCCAAGGCCAAACCGCGGTCTGCCTGGTCGCAGGCCGAGGGCGAGCGCCCGCTGGTCGCCACCGGGCGGCGGCAGGCGCTGGCCGTGTGCCGAATGCTGTCCGTGTGGAAGCCCAAACGGATCGTCTCGAGCCCCTGGCTGCGCTGCGTCCAGACCGTCACCCCGTACGTGCTGCACACCCAGACCAAGCTGCGGACCGTCGAGGCCATCACCGAACACAACAACGAGCGCAACCCGAAGAAGGCCCGGGCCGCCCTCATCCAGATGCTCGACAAGGGTAAGCCCACCGCCGTCTGCAGCCACCGGCCGGTGCTGCCGAACCTGTTCCAGGTGCTGGCGGACCGGATGGATCCCGAACTCGCCGCGCAGCTGCCCACGGACGATCCCTACCTGCGGCCGGGAGCCGTGCTGGTCTGCCACATCGCCAAGCACCGGGGCGGGCGGATCGTCGCGCTCGAAATACTCGACGCCTACGACGACTAGCGGCACCTGACGAGTGCTCGTGCCGCCGCCCGGCAACCCCCACCCTTGACCCCTTGCCGCTTTGTATCAAATACTTGATCCATTGATACAGCACGAGGGGGATCGTGGACTTACTGACCAGCACCATCACCGGCCTGCTGTTCGGCGCCGTCATCATCTACGGCGTGCTGCGGATCATCGCTGGCAGGGCCGGCGCCAGTGCAGCCATCCTCGCGGAGGCGGGCTCCGGCGTGGACACCGATCCATCGGACGGGGCCGGACTGGACGCCGCCCGGATGCATGCGTTCTGGACGGCCCTCATCGCGTTCTTCGCCAGCGGGCTGTCTGCGGCCTCGAAGGTCGGCGATATTCCGGCCGCCTACTACGCCGGACATACACCGGCGCCTTCCTGGCCGGCTGACCTGCTGACCGTCCTGGTGCCGCTGGTCAGCCTGGCCGGAATCTACATCATCGGCCAATACACCTGGCCCAAGCCCCGCGGCAGGGTCCGCCGCGCCGACATCACTATCCGGCGCATCCGCGACTACATCCCCTCGGCGCTGCTCTCAGTCATGATTTCGGCGGCCGTGCTGGCCGTGATCGCGGCGATCGTCGTCCGGGAGTTGCCGGGCATCGACGGATTCAGCGGTTCCCAATCCTTCGCCGGTGTTGAGGTCTCCGGCGGGCACAACGGCCGCCAGCCCGGCAGCTACTTTGCCCCGATCCTGCTGATCGGCATCCTGACGCTCGCGGCCGGCGTCGCCGCGGCGACGGCGGTCATCGTGCGCAGACGCTCCGTGGACTCGCTCAACCGCGAGGACAACGACATCTTGCGGCGCATCCTCATCAATCGATTGTTCCGCACGGCCACCTTGCTCTTCGCCACGCTCGGCACCATGGCAGTCAGCTTCGCCAATCACCAGGCGCCGGCCCTCATCCTCGACGGACCGGCACCGGCCACCGGCTGGGAACCCGCCCAGCAACTGGCAGGCTGGCTCACGGTCACGCTGATGATCGCCATGGCCCTGTGGCGCCCTCCCCAGCTGGCCCCCGACGGCACTCCGGGCCGTCCGGTCATCTACCGCGGCAGCTATGCCGCGGGGCAGGAGATCACGGAGTCCATGCATACCGTCGCGATGGTCTTCACCGCAGTTGCGCTGGTTGCTGTCGGTGGGTGGGCCGGTTTCGCGGTCCAGCCGGCCACCGTCTCCGACGACGGGAACCCCATCTTCCCTGCTTCGCCCTTACTATTGCTGCCTCTGGCGTTTGCGGTGCCGGTGGCCGTGTTTTTGGCCGTTGTCGCAGCCGGGGAAGTTCGGCTCTGGCGCGGCCACACCAGATCGTCCGACCAAGCCACTTCCGGCCCGCCCTCTTACGACCGGATGATGCCTGCGACCCGGCTGGTTCCGCGCCCGCTCCTTGCCGCCGTTGCCGCCGGCGCGGTGCTGCTGGCCGTCGCCATCGGCTTCAACGCCGCCGCCCCGGGCCGACAGCCCGACCTGCTGGCAGCCTTCGCCGTGGCCGGTCTTGCCCTGCCCATGCTCGGGGCAGCGGCCGTCCTGTTGGTGCACCGCCGTCCCCCGCTGTTCGAGGCAACGCCGGAGGCGGACAACTTGCTCCGCTGCGTTTCCGGCTTCCGCGTTGCGCGGATGACCGCCGGCGGGCTGTTCGCCCTGACCGCCCAACTGCTCAACGCCCATCCGGCGGCCTGGGGCTGGTTCCTGGACGGCGGCATCTCGTCCTACCTCCACCAGCTTTCCCCCGGCCTGCATACAGCGCTCCGCATCACCACGGCCGTGCTCTACCTGGCCGCCATCGTGCTGGCGCTTCTACCGGGAGCATCGCGGCCGCGCCGTTCGATGGCCAGCTATGTCGGCCACCCCGTCACGCAGCCCTCCGGCAACGCCGTCGGCGGGCCGCGCGACCTCGGCCGGGACCGCGACGAGCCCGCTGTTCGCCAGGACCGCACACCGTGAGCACCCAGATCCGGGTGGATCTGGCGGCACCGACTCCCCCGTACGAACAGATCCGCAGCCAGGTCGCCTCGCTCATCGCCGTCGGCACCTTGGCTGCCGGACAACGCCTGCCCCCGGTGCGCAGCCTGGCCGCAGATCTGGGTGTGGCCGCCGGCACCGTGGCCCGTGCGTACAAGGAGCTTGAGGCCGCGGGCCTGCTCGTCAGCCGCCGGCGCCATGGCACTACCGTGGCTGACACGGCAGCCGCCACGCACCAAACCGCAGCGGGATCCGCCGAGGTGGGCCTCGCCGTCGTACATTTGGTGCGCGCCGCCCGCGACGCGGGACTGGACGATGAGACGGTCCTGAACCTGGTTCGCGGCCAGTTGCGGCGCCCGCGCGGGTTCGCACCGGACGCACCGGACGCACCGTGAGCCTGCCGTCCCTCGGCAGCCGCCGCAGCACCCCTCAACTACACTGGACGCTGTGAACGCGATTCCCACCCCGTACGAGGACCTGCTGCGCGACGTCATGGCCAACGGCCGGGCCAAATTCGACCGCACCGGCACCGGCACCCGCAGCGTCTTCGGCCGCCAGCTCCGTTACGACCTGGCCCAGGGGTTCCCGCTGATCACCACCAAGCGCGTGCACTTCAAGTCCGTGGCGCTGGAGCTGCTGTGGTTCCTGCGCGGCGACTCGAACGTGAAATGGCTGCAGGAGCGCGGGGTCAAGATCTGGAACGAATGGGCGGACGCCGACGGCGAGCTCGGCCCGGTCTACGGGGTGCAGTGGCGGTCCTGGCCCACGCCCGACGGCGGACACATCGACCAGATCGCCCAGCTGGTCGATGACCTGAAGAACAATCCGGATTCGCGCCGCCACATCGTATCCGCGTGGAACGTGGCCGAGATCAAGAACATGGCCTTGCCGCCGTGCCACGCGTTCTTCCAGTTCTACGTGGCGGACGGCCGGCTGTCCTGCCAGCTGTACCAGCGCAGCGCCGACATGTTCCTGGGCGTGCCGTTCAACATCGCCTCCTACGCGCTGCTCACCCTGATGCTGGCCCAGCAGGTGGGCCTGGAACCGGGCGACTTCGTGTGGACCGGCGGCGACGTGCACGTCTACGACGACCACGTGGACCAGGTCCGCGAGCAGCTGTCGCGCGCCCCGTACCCCTACCCCACGCTCAACATCCTGCGGAAGCCCGAGAGCATCTTCGACTACTCGCTGGAGGACTTCGAGGTGGCCGGCTACCAGCACCACCCGGCCATTAAGGCACCGGTGGCCGTATGAGCGCCGACCACCCAGCCGCGCGCCCGTACCCGGACAGCGTCGCCGAAGCCGTACTCGGGGCCGGACGGACCGGGGCGCTCTCCGCTCCGGTGGTCGGGATGATCTGGGCACAGACCAGCAACGGCGTCATCGGCCGCGACGGCGGCATGCCCTGGCACCTGCCCGAGGACCTGGCACACTTCAAGCGGACCACGCTGAACCATCCGGTGATCATGGGACGCAAGACCTGGGAGTCATTTCCCGACAAGTACCGGCCGCTGCCGGGGCGCACCAACATCGTGGTCAGCCGGAGGCCGGAACTGCGCGGGCAGCTGGCCGCTGCGGGCGCCGTCGTCGTCGAAACCATCGAAGACGCCCTGGCGGAGGCGGCGGCCAGCCCGGGCAGCGACCAAATCTGGATCCTGGGCGGCGGCGAGATCTTCAACCTCGCCAGGCAGCACGCGAACGCGGCCTCGGTGACGGTCATCGACCTGGAGACGGACGGCGACACGTACGCCCCCCAGCTCGGCCCGGAATGGAAGTTCGAGGGCGTCAGCCCCACCGAGGACTGGCACACCGCGGCCAACGGCACCCGCTACCGCATCTCGCTCTGGGTCCGCGGCCCGGAGTAGGAGCGCTAAGGCCCTACGTGTAGGCCCGGCCGGAGCGGACAGGCCGGGCCTATGGAATTGCCGGCGCCGGGCAACGCCGTCGTCATGGTGACGCTTGCGCTCCACCCACTCTGTGCAACTCACAGCGCCACCTCGTGTAAGCCGCCGCGCCTACTTTGTGTAACCCGCAGCGCCTACCTTGTGTAACTCACAGCGCTTAAATTGACCCGGTCCGTAAAATGGAATGCATGACTTCCCCAGCAGCCACTTCATCTGCCCAGTCCGTCGGCCTGATCGGTTGGCGCGGCATGGTCGGCTCCGTCCTCATGCAGCGCATGCAGGATGAAGGCGACTTCGACCTCATCAACCCCGTGTTTTTCTCCACGTCGAACGCCGGCGGCGACGCTCCGTCCTTCGCCGCGGGTGCGGGCAAGCTGCAGGACGCGTACGACATCGAGACGCTGGCAAAGCTGCCGATCATCCTGACGGCGCAGGGCGGCGACTACACCGCCGAGGTGTACCCGAAGCTGCGCGACGCCGGCTGGGACGGCCTGTGGATAGACGCGGCGTCCACCCTGCGGATGCAGGACAGCTCCATCATCGTGCTGGACCCGGTCAACCGCGACGTGATCGACGCCGGCCTGGCGCGGGGCGTGAAGGAATTCATCGGCGGCAACTGCACCGTCTCCTGCATGCTCATGGGCCTGGGCGGACTGTTCAAGAACGGCCTCGTCGAGTGGGGCACGTCCATGACCTATCAGGCGGCCTCCGGCGGCGGCGCCCGGCACATGCGCGAACTGCTGAACCAGTTCGGTACGCTGAACGCCGCGGTGGCCGACGAGCTGGCGCAGCCCTCCTCCGCCATCTTGGAAATCGACCGCAAGATCCTCGCCCAGCAGCGCAGCCCCGAACTGGATGCTTCCCAGTTCGGCGTGCCGCTGGCCGGTTCCGTGATCCCGTGGATCGACAAGGACCTGGGCAACGGACAGTCCAAGGAAGAATGGAAAGCCCCCGCCGAGACCAACAAGATCCTGGGCTTGAGCGACGACAAGCGGATCCCGTTCGACGGCCTGTGCGTCCGTATCGGCGCCATGCGGTCGCACTCGCAGGCCCTGACATTGAAGCTCACCGAGGACCTGCCGGTGGCCGAAATCGAGCGGATCATCGACGCCGACAACGAGTGGTCCCGCGTGGTTCCCAATACCAAGGAAGCCACCATGGAGCACCTGACGCCGGTGGCGGCCAGCGGCACGCTCGAGATCCCGGTAGGCCGTATCCGCAAGCTGGAAATGGGTCCCGAGTACATCAGCGCCTTTACCGTGGGCGACCAGCTCCTGTGGGGCGCGGCGGAGCCGTTGCGCCGCATGCTGCGCATCGCCACCGGCAACCTTTAGGACCTGCCGCCCGAGGCCGGCGGAAGCCATGAGCCACGAGGAGCCCGTCCCTTTGGGGACGGGCTCCTGCTGTTGTAGGGGTGGGCTCCCGCTGGTGGCAGTTCGCTTTTCCGGCGGCGCAGGCTGCCCATGGAAGTCCCGCTACGCCGTATCCTGAGCTGTCCACATCAGGACACTATGCAGGGGACGCCGTCCTCCACAGGCAGTGGACGGCTCCGCTTCGAATCGTTCGCCTTCCGACTTGTCCTGCACGGGCAAGGTCGGCTCCGCGTTCAGCCGTCCACCTACTCAGTTGTCCTACACAGGGCAGGACGGTCCCCCGTTCAGCTGTCCGCCTGCTCAGTGTCCTACACAGGGGAATGACGGTTCCCCGTTCAGCCATTCGCCGGCTGAGTTGTCCTACACAGGCAGGTGTCGGGGGCAGGGCATGCACTTTCCTCGAAGACCCGTTCTACCCGGGGCGTGGGCTGCGTAGCGTTGAAGTATGGCAGCGGAACCGTTGGACGATGCGCAGGAGCCGGAGGAATCCTCCGGCACCCCTGCCGCGTCCGACGACGGTGCCGCGCCGGACAATGGTGCCGCGCCCGACAATGGTGCCGCCGAACCGGTACCGGTGCGGCGGGGGTGGGTGGACGACTGGCGGGAGCTGGGACCGGCGGAACTGGCAGGCCTGCTCGCCGGCACCGACCCCGCGGCTTTGGACGATTGGTCGACCCTCGACTACCTTCAGGCGGTGCGCAAACACGAGGTCTGGACCCAGTCCCGCAGGCTGCGGGCCGTGCACCGCCTGGCGGTGCTCCGCCCGGCAACCGGGCCCGACGCCGGGGCACCGGATGGGATCTGCCGGCACGCCGCCGCCGAGCTCGCACCCATCCTGGCCGTGCCCCGCCAACGCGCGGCAGCGGAACTGGCCGACGCACACCAGATCGCCACCTGCCTGCCCGCCACCCTCGCCGCCCTCGACGCCGGCGACCTCGACCTGCTCCGCGCCACCGCCATCGCTCGCAAAGGCGCCGGTCTGTCGCCCGAGGTCCTGGCCGGCTATGAAGCCCGCGTTGTTCCCGGCGCCGGGACCATCACCCTGGAATCCGTGCAGGCCCGGGCCCGCACCGCCCGCGACCGGCTGCACCCCGAACCCCTCGAGACCCGGCACCGGGCCGCGATGGAACGCCGCACCGTCCACTACCAGCCCCAGGACGACGGGATGGCCGAACTCTACATCCGCACCAGCGCCGACAAAGCCCTGCTCGCCTACAACCTGATGCAGGCCCACGCCCGCAAACTCCAAACCGCGGACGAAACCCGCACCCTGGGCCAACTCCGCGCCGACGTGTTCACCGACATGCTCCTGCGCTACCCAGGCCACGCCTACCAGCCCGCCACAGCCACAGACACAGACACCGGAACCGCAGCCGGCGACACAACCGCCACCCAGACGGCCACCGACAACTGCGGAACAGCGGCCACCCAAGCATCAACCGGACCGAGAGCAGCAACCCGTTCCGGAACTGCTGCCGGATCCGGGACCGCGCTCGGCTCTGTAACGAACGCAACGGCAATGACAACGGCAGCCGCTCCACCTGGCGCCCCCGAGAAAACCGGCCCAGAAATCCCGGACGCGGACGTTGCGGCGTGCACCGCACCGAAACACGGCAGCCGGAGGGACGGCAGGGCAGGGTCCCTGTACCTGCGGTGCCGGGAACGTGACCGCCTCGGTCGCCGTCACCGCGCCCCTGCACACCCTGCTCCGGCTCGCCGAAGAACCCGGCGACCTCACCGGCTACGGGCCGATCCCGCCCGGCATGACCGGCGACCTTGCCGCGCTCGCCAAGTCCTGGTTGATCGTGCTCACCGATGACTATGGCAAGGCAGCCGCCGTCGCCAAAGACCTGCGCACCCCGCCCGAATGGCTCAAACGCCTCGTCCGGCTACGCGACCGCCGCTGCCGCGACTACGGCTGCACCGTCCCCGCCGACCACTGCGACATCGACCACACCATCGCCTGGGAAGACGGCGGCACAACAGTCATCGAAAATCTCAGCGCCAGATGCAAACCCGGGCACAAAACCAAACACCACGGCGGCGGAACCGTCAGCCAAGACAGCGACGGGACCCTCCACTTCACCACCCGCTCCGGCCACACCCACACCACCACCCCCGACGAAGGCTGGACGCTCACGCTCCCTTCGGCACCCGGCGCAGAAGAAGCCACGGAAAACGGAGCCAACGGGGCAAACAGTCCGCGGAATGAGACCAGCGGTGATGGCGACGAAGCCACGGACGGCCCATGGGACAACACCCCGCCACCGTTCTAGACGCCCCACTGCTCCAACCGACATGAAGCGAAACCCATAGCAAGAGGATTCAACAGTGACCAGGTATGCGAGGCCCAAGGCGCGAGTCGACGACGTGCTACGGGAGTTCTTCGTCCAACAACGTCAGGTAAGACCAATCCAGCTCGACCGCTCACTCAGGTTGGAGGCTCACCTTCGGCGCTTCCTGGAGACCTGCGGCCCTGCCTACCTCTCAGAAGAATGGTGGATGATGCTTCAGTTGGAACAGTGCTTCCAACCGCAGGGTGCCTTCGCGCGGTTACTGCCCGCCGATTATTTGCTGCCACCGATGCATGAGTTCTTGTCACCTGACTGGCTCATGGATCACGGTACAGACCGGTTGGTTCAGGTGAACCACAGCTACCGTCTGGTCTGCTGGCTTTGCGGCAGCGGGCTGGTCAATCTTCGTGCGCTTCGCCCGAGCATCATCCGCTTCATGATTCGGCATGACGAGCTTTCCGCACACTCCAAGCGCCGCGCCGAACGGCAGCGCATTCCACGACCGGCAGGAGCACCGCAGGTCGAGGACCCGCAGGCTGACGCGACAATCAGACGGGAAGACCTTCCCTAGGAGCATGCCGCGTCAGACAGGGTCGCCGAATGTCCGAAGACCTCCCGCTCGGCGCGGCCTGGACGCACGACGCCGAGTCCGCACACACCTCTTGGTGATCGCCAGCGAAGTGAGGCGAGGTTCGGTTGCCGCTGTGGACCGCCCGGCTTCCCGCACGTACTCTTGGTGAGCCCGGCTAAGCAGCGGCATCCCGGCCGTCACCCTCAACACAAGCCCGGCGAAAGGTGGTTGCATGCGCACTTTCGGTGTCGAAGAGGAGCTACTGCTGGTCGACCCCGCCACGGGCCTGTCTGTGCCGCGTGCGGCAGCCGTCATGGACCAGTACCGCCTCACAGCGGGAGAAGCCCAGCAACCCGGGCAAACGGACGTCGCTGCTGCCTCTGCCTCAACCGGCCCGACGCTCGCAACCGAACTCCAGCAGGAACAGATCGAGGTCATCTCCCCGCCCCGCGCAACCTTGTCCGATCTGGCAGCCGAGATTCTGGCCGGACGAGCCTTGGCCGACACTTGTGCCCGCGCGTCAGGAGCAAGGGCCGTTGCGCTGGCCACATCGCCGTCGCCGGCCGCACCGCATCCAGCTCCTGATACCCGTGTCCAGGCACTGAGGGCGCAGTTCGGGCTGACCGCAGAAGAGTCCTTGACCTCCAGCTGCCATGTCCACGTCAGCGTGGATTCTGAGGAGGAGGGCGTAGCTGTGCTGGACCGCATTCGGATTTGGCTTCCCGTACTCGCCGCCCTCAGCAGCAATTCCCCGTTCTGGCAGGGCCGCGACACCGGGTACGCCGGTTTCAGAACCCAGGCTTGGTTGCGCTGGCCGGGCACCGGGCCTTCGGAAATATTCGGGTCGGCTGCCGCCTACCACCGCTCGCTCCGGCGTGCCTTGGACAGCGGCGTCGTACTCGACCACGCCATGCTTTATCTCGACGCGCGGCTATCCCACAAGCACCCGACGGTCGAGATCCGGGTGGCCGATGTCTGCCTTCAGGCCAGCGACACCGTGTTGATCGCCGGTTTGTCGAGGGCACTCGTGGAGACGGCGGCGAGAGAGTGGAGGTCCGGGTTGCCCCCGGCACCGGTTCCGGCGTCGGTACTCCGGTTGTCCGCTTGGCAAGCCAGCCGCTGGGGCATCGCCGGCAATCTCCTGCATCCACTCACCGGCGTTCCTTGCCCTGCCGACACCGTGATCTCCCTGCTCTTCGAGCACACCCGGCAGGCCCTTGCCGACGCCGGGGACGAGACCGGCATCGGGCTCCTATGCCAGGAGGTCCAGGCGCGAGGCACGGGCTCCCGGCAGCAGCGCGAGGCCTTCGCACGCGGAGGCCTCGTGGCCTTGGCAAGCACAGCGGCCTACTTCACCCACCTCACGCGGCAGGAACCTGCGCTGGCGGACGAGGCCCTCGTGTCTGAAGCGGCCGGGCATTCATAGGCGCACTCATGCGGGCACCGGGCACCCGGTGTGCGGAGGACCAAGAGGCCTCCCGCTACAGACTGCAGCCGATCAGAAGCGGCTCAGGCTGAAGCCGGATCCCGAAGGATTGTGCGACTCCGTCCCGGACTACGCGTGCAATCGCGAGGATATCTTCGGCGCTGGCGCCGCCGCGATTGGTAATTGCCAACGTGTGTTTGGTCGAAAGCGAGGCGCGGCCGCCCGCCACCTCATAGCCGCTGAGGGGACCGTTTGACGTTCCCGAAAGCCCAAAGCCCTTCGAAAAGCCCGCGTGGTCAATCAGCCAGGCAGCACTTAGCTTGGCCTTGTCCTCCGCCGGCCAGCGTGGCGCATCAGCCGGCAGTTTCGCCGCCGTGTCCATGTCGACGATGGGGTTCGTGAAGAACGAGCCCGTGCTGAACGTATCCCGGTCGGCTAAATCGTGAACCATGCCCTTGGAGGCGCGGAGCCGGAGTACCTCACGGCGAACGTCGGCGGCCTTGGCCACGCCTCCGACGTCGACACCCAGCACGCGTGCCAGCTCGGCGTAACGGACCGGAAGGCTCTGACGGCTGGGGGCCAGGCGAAACTCGACTTCCAGTACCACGAAGCGTGGAGATCCGTTGGACGTGCTTTGTTTCAGGACCGAATCCCGATAGCCGAAGGTGAGGTCGCGGTTCGCGAATTCCCGGACGGACCCGGTCTTACGATCCCAGGTGCGCACCCGGACGATGGTCTGCGAGACATCGGATCCGTAAGCGCCGACGTTCTGAACGGGCGTTGCCCCGGTCAGTCCGGGAATGCCGGAGAGGGCCTCCAGCCCGGCCCACCCGTTGTCGACCGTCAGCGCCACCAGCTCGTCCCATGGGTGGCCCGCCTGCACCGTTAGTCCGACGGCGCCGTCTTCCTCGCGGACGCTGTAGCCGCGGTTGGCGATGGCCACCACGGTGCCGGGGTATCCGTCGTCGGAGATCACGAGGTTGGACCCGCCGCCAATGACGAGCAGGTGGTCTCCGGACTCGTCGGCGGCACGGACAGCCTCGATGATCTCGGACTCGGAGCCTGCTTCAATGAATTGCCGGGCGGGACCGCCCACACCGACCGTAGTCAGCGGCGCAAGAATCGTTTCAGTCACGGTGCCGGCCTCTCACCCGCCGTGGGGGCGGTGCGGTTTACCAAATCTTGACGACCGCCTGGGCTTTGACCAGTACCTTCACCCCTGCAGCGGTTACGGTGAGGTCGACCCGTGCCGTGCCGTTGTCCTGGTCGATGGCCCCGATGGCGCCGCTGACGTCGATCGTGGCGCCGGGTCCGTCGAGATCTTCCACGAGGACCGGCTTCGTGAAGCGCGTCTGGTAGTCGACGACGGCGGCCGGGTTGCCGATCCAGTCCGTCACCAGCTGCACCGCGGCGCCCATGGTGAACATGCCGTGCGCGATGACGCCGGGGAGGCCTACCTGCTCGGCGAAGCGTCCGTTCCAGTGGATCGGGTTGAAGTCGCCGGACGCTCCCGCGTACCTGACCAGGTCCGCGCGGGAAACCTCAATGCTCCGTGAGCCAATGTCCTGTCCAACAGTCAGTTCGTTCAGTTCAACGCTCACTGGCCTTCCCCTCTCACCAGGATCGACGACGTGGTGGTGGCCGTTTTCTCGCCGGCGACGGTGCTGATTTCCGCCCGGGTGGTGATCATGGCGCCGCCGCCCATCGCTCGCACTTGGTCAACGTGCAACTCGGCCACCAGTTCGTCGCCGGCGACGATCGGCCGGTGGTGCACGAACCGCTGGTCAGCATGGACCACACGGGAGAAATCGATCCCGGAATCCGGGTCCTCGATCAGCCGGGCGTCCGCACGCTGGGCCACGATGATGGCGAAGGTGGGCGGAGCCACCAGATCGACATAGCCCAGTTCCTGCGCGGCTTCGACGTTGAAGTGCGCTGGATGCGTGGCCTTGACCGCCGATGCGAACTCCCGGATCTTCTCGCGGCCCACGGTATAGGCGGGGCCGGCCGGGTAGGTGCGGCCGGCGAGGTCGGGGTTGACCCCGGCATGTTCGGACATGGATCTCCTTCAGATGGAGTGGATGGGACTATCGACGCTTCGCTGGCCGTGTGCCCCGCGGGTGGGCGGCTGCCTGCCGGGCCCGGGCGTCGCGGAACCGGACCAGCAGCCCGGCCAGGTGGGTCAGCAAACCCGTGATGATGGCGGCCAGTGCAGCCCAGATCAGCCATTGGATGCTCGCCGACGCGGCGATGACAGACAGGAGGATCCCGACGCCGATCAGCACCATGGCAGAGATGACCAGCTTGCGGTACAGCGGCGAGCCAAGGTCCCAAGGATTCATACCTCAAGGTTACCGGCCACGCCCCTGCCAGCCGAACCGCGGAGCCGTGCGGGACTGCGGGCTCCGGCAACGCCTGCCGTTCGCCTAGAACAGCTGTTCCTGGATGACGGGCTGCTCCGAGACGAAGTCGCCGACGGCGATCCGGCGGCCCTTCACCCCGCCCAGGTCCACCAGGAAGAGCGGTCCGCCGTCCTGCAGCCGCGCGGCCGCGACGCTGCCCAGGAGGCCCTCCACGATGAACCCGTGGTCGCCCGAGGCAAAGCTACCCGGATAGCCCCTTTTGATGCCCTCCTCCAGCACCGGTGCCGCCAGCTCCGGGACCTGCCATTGTTCGTCGACGACGTCGAAGCCCTCCAGTTGAACGGCAGGCAGCAGTTCGCGCACGGCGGCAGCATGGCCGGAGTTGAGCCGGTCCACCTCGGGCACCGGCAGCGGGGCCAGCAGCCCGGCGAACTTGGCGGCGCTGCGCACGGCTTGCGTCAGGGCGGTATTGCCCGAGACCGCGTCCTCGAGTACCCGCACCACCCGTCCATCGCGCGCCCGCGCGACGTAACGGGCGGCCACTGCGCCTTGTTCGGCCAGCCGCAACGCTTTCCGCACGTGGGCCGCCGTGCCCACCTTGCTGGCACCGTTGGCAAACGTCGCCACGTACAGCCAATGGGGTTGGGCGAGGTAAGCCAGCAACCCCTCGGGGGCCCGGCCGCTGCGGTGGCTGTCATGCATGAAGCGCAGGTCGTCATTGAGGAAGCAGTTCACACATTGGTGACCCCGCTCCGCCGGAGCCTGCAGCCGGCACGGCACATGCGTGCGCTCCGCGGTGGAAAGTACCCGGTGGCTGCCCAGGCAGTAGCGCTGGGGGTCCATCACGCGGAAGCCCAGCCTCGACCCCTGCGTCACGGGCAGGTCTTTCGGCGTGCCGTCCGGAGTTGCCAGGCGCAGCCGGGGGCCCGCGGGGGTCCAGGCGATGCCGTGGGCGAGATACAGGGCGGGCATGGCGTCCACTCGACGTGAGAGTTCCCCTGACCCGCCGGCTGCGGTCGCGGGCCGGCCTTCGGGGTCAGCGGGGGCGTTTAATAGCCGAGGGGCCCGGCCGGAACCAAAGTTCCGATCGGGCCCCTCAGGGTCTTGGTAGCGGTGCCCGGACTCGATCCGGGGACCTCACGATTATGAGTCGTGCGCTCTAACCAGCTGAGCTACACCGCCACGAATGGGAGCGCCCGCGCTGCGTCTCGCGACGCAGACGCGGGCTTTGCCATTCCGAGCCCCCCACCGGAATCGATCCGGTGACCTCGTTCTTACCAAGAACGCGCTCTACCACTGAGCTAGGGGGGCAACGGAGAAATACATTACCAGCAATTCGCCCCTGAAAGAAATCGGAATCGCGCCCCGTGGTGAAGGCCACACCTCCGACGGCGGCCTCCTCCGCGCACAGCTCCGGGCGGCCTGTCCCCGGTGACGTTTCGGGTGGATGGACTGCAGCCAAGATCACACCAAGGCAACCACCGGACGCGGACGAAAGGGTACTCTGGCGTCATTCGAAAGGACTCGACATGCAGGTTTCCCAGCCATGGGGCCGGGACGACATCGCCTCCCGGCTGCGCGCGGCAGGCTGCGTCTTCGCCGAGGAAGAGGCCGACCTGCTGCTCGCCGAGGGCGGTCCCCGGGAAGAAATTTCCGCCAGGGTGGAACAGCGGGCAGCCGGGACGCCCCTGGAACAAGTCCTGGGCTGGGCCGGGTTCTGTGGCCTGCGCATTCGCGTTGCCCCCGGGGTTTTCGTCCCCCGGCGGAAGACCGAGTTCCTGGTCCGGCAGGCCGCGGCCTTGGCCCCTGTGCCCCCCGCCGTCGTCGTCGATTTGTGCTGTGGTTCGGGGGCCGTGGCGGCGGCACTGGCCGCACTGCTCAGGCCCAGCGAACTGCACGCCGCAGATGTGGATCCGGCGGCGGTGGCGTGCGCGCGCGCGAACCTGCCGGGGGCACAGGTGCACGCGGGCGACCTGTACGCGGCCCTGCCCGCGGCATTGCGCGGCCGCGTCGACGTGCTGGCGGCGAACGTCCCCTACGTGCCCACAGAGGAGATCACGTTGCTGCCGCCCGAAGCCCGCCTCCACGAAGCACCGTGGGCGCTCGACGGCGGCCCTGACGGCCTGGCTGTCATGCGGCGGGTCGCGGAGGGGGCGCCGGACTGGCTCGCGCCGGGCGGGTCTGTGCTGGTGGAAACGAGTGAGCGGCAGGCGGAGGCAGCGGCCGGGGCCTTCGAAGCGCGCGGACTGGTTCCGGCCATCGCCCGTTCCGAGGAGCACGCCTCCACGGTGGTTTCCGGCACCCGGCCGGCTGGTTGAACGTGGCGGGGCCGTTGCGTGAAAGCGGCAGGAACGTTAAATGCCTCCGGGGCACCTGTCCAATGACAAGTGCCCCGGAGGGGTTCCTGGCTGAAAGCCAATCCGGCCAGGCTAGCCGCGGGTGTGGCGCGGCCTGCGCGGAGGCTAGCCGCGGGTGTGGCGCGGCTTGCGTGCGGCGCCAAAGCCGCGGTCGCTGCGCTCCCCGCCGAATCCACGGTCGGAGCGGTCGCCACCGAAGCTGCGGTCCCCGCTGAAGCTGCGTTCGCCGTCGGTCTTGTACGGACGGTCGCCCTCAAACTTCTTCTTGTAGGGGCGGTCGCTTTCGAACTTCTTCTTGAACGGCCGGTCGCCCCGGTCGCTGCGGAAGCCGCCGCGGTGTCCGCCGGCGACGTCGTCGCGGTCCCGGCGCGGCTTGCGGCCGCCATCCAGCTCCAGGTGGATCAGCTCGCCGCCGATGCGGGTCTTGGACAGCGCGCGCAGCTGGTCCTTGCTCAGGTCCGCGGGCAGCTCGACCAGCGAGTGGTCCGAGCGGATGTCGATGCCGCCGATCTGCGCGGCGGACAGGCCGCCCTCGTTGGCGATGGCGCCGACGATGGACCCGGGCATCACGCGGTTCCGGCGCCCCACGGCAATCCGGTAGGTAGCGTTACCCTCGGTCAGCGTGCGGGACGGGCCGCGTGAATTCATGGCGTCGCGTCCGCCGCCGGCACGCTCGCGCTGGCCCTTGGGTGCCTCGGGCAGGTCCTGGACCAGCAGCGGGCGACCGCCCTGGGCCATAACCGCCAGCGCGGCCGCGATCTCGGCGGCCGGCACGTCGTGCTCGGTCTCGTAGTTCGCGATCAGGTCGCGGAAGATCGAGACGTCCTCGGACGCCAGGGTCTCGGTGATCTGTTCCGCGAACTTGCGCATCCGCAGGTTGTTGATGGTCTCGGCCGAGGGCAGGTGCATCTGCTCGACGGGCTGGCGCGTGGCCTTCTCGATCGCACGCAGCAGGTACTTCTCGCGCGGGGTCATGAACAGGATGGCGTCGCCCGAGCGGCCCGCACGGCCGGTGCGGCCGATGCGGTGCACGTAGGACTCGGTGTCGTGCGGGATGTCGTAGTTGACCACGAGGGTGATGCGCTCGACGTCGAGCCCGCGGGCGGCGACGTCCGTGGCCACCAAAATGTCGATCTTGCCGTCGCGCAGGGCCTCGACGGTGCGCTCACGCTGCTGCTGCGGGATGTCGCCGTTGATGGCGGCGGCCCGGTAGCCGCGGGCCTTGAGCTTGTCGGCCAGGTCCTCGGTAGCCATCTTGGTGCGCACGAAGGCGATGACGCCGTCGAAATCTTCGGCTTCCAAGATACGGGTCATGGCATCCAGCTTGTGCGGGCCCATGACCTGCAGGTACCGCTGGCGGGTGTTGGTGCCCGTGGTGGTCTTGGCCTTGACCGTGATCTCGGCCGGGTCCTTCAGGTACTTCTTCGCGATCCGGCGGATGGCGGTCGGCATGGTCGCCGAGAACAGGGCAACCTGCTTGCTTTCCGGGGTCTTGGAGAGGATCTGGTCGACCTCTTCGGCGAAGCCCATGCGCAGCATCTCGTCGGCCTCGTCCAGCACCAGGTACTGGAGTTCGGACAGGTCCAGCGAGCCCTTTTCGATGTGGTCGATCACGCGGCCGGGGGTACCGACAACCACCTGGGCGCCGCGGCGCAGGCCGGCCAGCTGGGGCCCGTACGCGGAGCCGCCGTAGACGGGCAGCACGGTGAAGTCGTCCATGTGGGCGGCGTAGGAGGAAAAGGCCTCGGCCACCTGCAGGGCCAGCTCACGGGTGGGGGCCAGCACCAGGATCTGGGTGTTCTTGGTCGGCGGCAGTTCGGCCATCCGGGAGAGGGCGGGAACAGCGAAGGCTGCGGTCTTGCCCGTGCCGGTCTGCGCCAGGCCGACGACGTCGCGGCCTTCGAGCAGGACGGGAATGGTGGCGGCCTGGATGGGCGAGGGCTTCTCGTAGCCGACGTCGGTCAGTGCGGCCAGGACACGGCCGTCGAGGCCGAAGTCGGTGAAGAGTACGGTGTTCTCGTCTTCGACGGCCGGGGCGGCGTCGGTGTTTTCGGGCAGGGTGTTAACAGTGTTTTCGGACACGGGGCAGTTCCTCGTATTCAGCTGGGGACCGGTGGCCGCGGCACATTGATGTCCGCGGTCCTCTGACTCAAAGCCCGGCGCTATTACAATCCCGTGGCAGGGCTTTCCGCCGCTTCGCTGGCCACCCGCAAGCTGCGGAGAGACCTGGCGGCGTTTTCTTTAGCCGGCGCTCCCAAACATGAAACTGCCCGCCGCATAGAGGCGGGCCCACACACAATCAGACGCTTCGACAAGACCGTAAACGGCATTATCGCGCAGAACTAAGGGAATACCGACAGTGGGGGATGTATCCAGTGTACGGCACGCTCCGGGTGGGCGGGGACGGGGAGCACGACGGCGGGCGGTGACCTTTGGCACAGCGGGGCACCCGGCGCCGAGCCCCGGGTCGTGCTCCTACTCCCCCTGCAGGGTCTGCTCGGCCCACTCGATCCAGGCCTGCTCGAACATGATGCCTGCCTGCAGCACGGCCCGCTGCAGCCGGTTGGCGTCGGTCCAGGTGCCCCGCTGGTCGAGCTGGCGGTAGGCCGCGAGTTGCGCGCGGTGCAGGCCCAGATGCCGCTCGATTTCGCCGTGGATCGGGACGTCTCCGAGCACCGAGGAGGCGCGGAGGCGGATCATCAGCTCTTCCCGGACGGGGCGGGGGTTCTGCTGTTCGTCGGTCCAGCGCCGCAGTTCCTCCCGGCCGACGGCAAGGACCTGGTACTCCCTGGCGCGCCCGCGGCTGGAGTCGCGGCCCGTTGATTCGACCAGGCCGTTCTGTTCCAGCTTGGCGAGCTCGCGGTAGATCTGCTGGTGCGTCGCCGGCCAGAAGAAGCCGAACGACTTGTCGAAGCGGCGGGCCAGTTCCGCCCCGGACCCGGGCCGCTCCAGCAGGGCGGTGAGGATGGCGTGCGGCAAGGACATGAGGGCTCGCTCCGTTACAGCGCCGCGGCCAGACGGGTCGCCTGGTTGATGGCGCGTTTGGCGTCGAGTTCGGCCGCCACGTCGGCGCCGCCGACCAGGTGGACCGGCAGCCCCGCAGCTTCGAGCGCCTCCTGCAGCTCCCGCTGCGGCTCCTGGCCGGTGCAGAGCACCACGTTGTCGACGGCGAGCACCGTGTCGGTGCCGTCGACGGTCAGGTGCAGTCCGTCGTCGTCGATCCTGCGGTAGGTCACGGCCGGGATCATCTGCACCCCGCGGCTCTTGAGCTCGGCCCGGTGTATCCACCCGGTCGTCTTGCCCAGCCCGGCGCCGAGCTTGGATTCCTTGCGCTGCAGCAGGTAAACGCTGCGGGCCGGGCGTTCGGGCCGCGGAGCGGCCAGGCCGCCGCGCGCCGCGGGGTCGTCGTCGACCCCCCAGTGCTCGCGGAACCGGCCCGGATCCAGGGTGGCGCTGGGACCGGCCTGCGTGATGTACGCGCTGACGTCGAAGCCGATGCCGCCGGCGCCCAGCACCGCCACGGTTTCACCGAGCTGCCGGTGGTCGCGCAGCACGTCCAGGTAGCCGAGCACGCTCGGGTGGTCCACGCCGTCCAGGTCAGGGACCCGCGGCAGCACGCCGGTGGCGAGGACGACCTCGTCAAACCCGCCTTCGGCCAGGGCCGCCGCGGTGGCCCGGGTCTTCAGCCGCACCTCCACGCCGAGCAGTTCCAGCTGGCGGCTGAAATAGCGGATGGTCTCGTGGAACTCTTCCTTGCCCGGAATCTGCTTGGCCAGGTTGAACTGGCCGCCGATGCCGTCCGCCGCTTCAAAGAGGGTGACGCGGTGCCCGCGCCTGGCCGCAGTGACGGCACAGGCCAGCCCGGCCGGCCCGGCCCCGACCACGGCCAGCGATTTGGGCGCGGCGGCGGGCACGATCAGCAGTTCGGTCTCATGGCAGGCCTGCGGATTGACCAGGCAGGAGGTGGTCTTGCCGACGAAGGTGTGGTCCAGGCAGGCCTGGTTGCAGGCGATGCAAGTGTTGATCTCGTCGGCCTGTCCGCGCGAGGCCTTGAGCACGAATGCCGGGTCGGCGAGCAACGGGCGGGCCATGGACACCATGTCGGCGTATCCGTCGGCCAGCAACTGTTCGGCGGTATCGGGGCTGTTGATCCTGTTGGTGGCTACCAACGGAATTCCGACGGCGCCCATCAGCCGGCGGGTGACCCAGGAGAAGCCGGCGCGCGGGACCGAGGTGGCGATGGTCGGCACGCGGGATTCGTGCCAGCCAATGCCGGTATTGATGATGGTGGCCCCCGCCGCTTCGACTCCGCGGGCCAGTTCGGCGACTTCCTCGAAGGTGGAGCCGCCTTCCACCAAATCCAGCATGGACAGGCGGTAGATGATGATGAAATCCCCGCCCACCCGTTCGCGGGTCCGGCGGACAACCTCCAGCGGGAAGCGGATCCGGTTCCGGTAGCTGCCGCCCCAGCCGTCGGTCCGCCGGTTGGTGCGGGCGGCGATGAACTCGTTGATCAGGTAGCCCTCGGACCCCATGATTTCGACGCCGTCGTATCCTGCTGCGCGGGCCAGCGCGGCCGCGTCCGCGAAGTCCTCGATGGTCTGCGCGATCTCCGGTTCGCTGAGCCCGCGGGGCGTAAACGGGCTGATCGGGGCCTGCAGCGGGCTGGGCGCTACCGGCTCGGGATGCGCGGCGTAACGTCCGGCGTGCAGCAATTGCAGCGCTATCCGCCCACCTGCGGCGTGGACGGCGCCGGTGACGATCGTGTGGCGGGCGGCCTCCTCCGCCGTCGTCATCATGGCGCCGCCGGGCTGCAGCCGGCCGGCCGCGTTGGGGGCGAAGCCGCCCGTCACGATCAGCCCGACGCCGCCGCGCGCGCGTTCGGCGTAGAAGGCGGCCATGCGCTCGAAGCCGCCGGGCAGTTCCTCCAGCCCGACGTGCATGGACCCCATCAGCACCCGGTTGGGCAGGACCGTGAAGCCGAGGTCCAGCGGTTCGAACAACTTCGGGTAGGCCACGGCCACGATGCACTCCTTTGCACAACAAGTTGCATAAAGCCTACGGCCTGGGGCGGCGCCGGACAACCGGGGTCCGAGGAGCGCGGCCTGCGTCCTCAGGCGTAGAGCCTGCCCCGATCCAGAACCCTCCGGACGGCCTTGGCGACGTTGCCGTGCAGCGCAATCTCCCCACTGGTCTCGGAGGCCCGCAGCGCCTGCGCCTGCCCGGGGCTGAGCCCCAGCGAGGAGTCGGCCACGCTGACGCCGTGCGCCGGGCGGAAAAAGACCTCGATGCTGTCACCGGCCGCCAGCGAGCCGGTGGCGATGACCTTGAGATAGGCGCCGGGCAACCCCTTGTGCAGGAAACGCTTGGCCCACCGGGGCTCGCCCATGTGGCGGGCAAAGGTGGCGCACGGTATCCGCGGCATCGTCACTTCGACGACGACGTCGGGGCCCACCTGCCACCGCTCCCCCACCAGCGCCCCGCTGACGTCCAGGCCGGTGGTCCGCAGGTTCTCGCCGAACAGCCCCGGCGCGATGTCGCGCCCGAGCTCGGCCGACCACGCGTCGGCATCCTCCTGGGCATAGGCGTAGAGAGCCTTGAGCTCTCCGCCGTGGTTTTTGCGATCCGCCTGGACATCGGCGCGCAGCCCCATCGGGTGGACCGGCACCCGTCCGTCGACCGGGCGCTTGTCGATCCCGGTGATTCCCACCTTGCTGGCATCGGGCTTCAAGGCGTGCAGCCGGCAGAGGGCCAGCAGGGATCCGGATTTCATGGGGCAATCATAAGTGCGTCCGGTGCTGGCTCAGGCGTGGCCCTCGTAGCTGACGTCCTGTTCCTTGGCCGAGTCGGCAGGCAGCGGTTGCCCTCGGTATTTTCCGATGGCCCACAGATTTCCGTCCGGGTCGTTGATGCCAAAGCCTCGGTCGCCGTAGTCGGTGTCCTGCAGGTCCCGGATGATCGACGCCCCGGCCGCCTTCATGCGCTCGTACGCACCGTCCGGGTCGCGGGTGTAGACGTTCAGCTGGGCCGAACCGGGTTCCCGGGCCCACAGGGTCCCCTCCGCGTGGCTGGAGACCATCACCATCCCGCCCTCGGGCCAGAGCAACTCGGCGTGCACCACCAGGCCATGCTCCTCGAACCGTGCATGCTCGATGAATCCCATGGCCCCGGTCAGGAACTCGATCAGTTCGTGGGCCTTGCGCGACTGCAGACCGGCGACGACGCTGGCCGGAGGGTACTGCTTGTTCGCATCCATGGACACAGTATTCTCTTCCGGCCCCGGACGCGCCAGAGGCGGCGGACCGGCCTGCCGGTACCGCCGCCTCCATGGGTGACTAGAGCTGGCCGAAGGCCTTTTCCAGGTCCGCGATCAGGTCATCGATGTCCTCGATGCCCACCGACAGCCGGATCAGGTTCTCCGGCACCGCCAGTTCGGTGCCCTTCACCGAGGCATGGGTCATCTCCGCAGGGTAGTTGACCAGCGACTCGATGCCGCCCAGCGATTCCGCCAGCGTGAACACCTCGGTGGACTCGGCCACCTTGCGGGCCGCCGCCTCGCCGCCCGTGAAGGAAACGGAGACCATGCCGCCGAAGCCGCGCATCTGTTTTTTGGCCAGCTCGTGGCCGGGGTGGTCGGGCAGGCCAGGATAGTAGACCGCCTCGACTTCGGCCCGGCCCTGCAGCCATTCGGCCACGGCCTGGGCGTTCGCCGAGTGCCGGTCCATCCGCACGCCCAGCGTCTTCAGCCCGCGGGTGGTCAGGAAAGCGTCCAGCGGCGCGGAGACGGCCCCCACCGCGAACTGCACAAAACCAACCTTCTCGGCGAGCGCGTCGTCGTTGAGCACCACGGCCCCGCCGATCACGTCCGAATGTCCGCCGATGTACTTGGTGGTCGAATGCACCACGACGTCGGCGCCGAAGGCCAGCGGGTTCTGCAGATACGGAGAGGCGAAGGTGTTGTCCACGACCAGCAGCGCGCCGGCGGCGTGGGCCAGCTCGGCGAGGGCGGCGATGTCGGTGACCTTCATCATCGGGTTGGACGGGGTCTCTACCCAGAGGAACCGGGCCTTGTGCTCGTTGACCGCGGCGGCCACGGCCGACTCGTCGGACATATCGACCACGGTATGTCCGATCCCCCAGGCACCGAGCACGCGGTCAATGAGCCGGTAGGTTCCGCCGTAGGCGTCGTTGCCCAGCACGATGTGGTCGCCCGGGGACAGCAGGGCACGGATCAGCGCATCTTCGGCTGCCAGCCCGGAGGCGAAGGAGAAGGCGTGCTTGCCGCCCTCCACCGCCGCCAGCTGCACCTGCAGGGAATCGCGGGTCGGGTTGGTGCCGCGGCCGTATTCGTAGCCGTTGCGCAGCCCGCCGATGCCGTCCTGCGCGTAGGTCGAAGACTGGTAGATCGCCGGCACCACCGCGCCGGTGGCCTCGTCCGGCACCTGGCCGGCATGCACGGCGCGGGTGTTAAAGCCCTGGTTGTTCTCTGCGCTCATTCTTCTCTCCTTCAGCTCGTCAGGTAGGACAGCAGGTCGTGGCGGGTCAGCACGCCCACCGGGGCGCCGGCCAACGTCACCAGCACGCCGTCGACCGCCTGCAGCTTCTCGCGGGCGGCCGAGACCGGTTCCAGCGCCCCGACCAGCGGCATCGCCGCGCCCAGATGGTCGCCGACCTTGTCTGTCAGCTTCGCTTCGTTCTTGAACAGCTTGGCCGTCAGTTCGCGTTCGTTCACGGCGCCGACCACCTCGCCCATGACCACCGGCGGCTCCTGCGAGAGCACCGGCAGGGTCGAGACGCCGAACTCGTTCATGATCCCGATGACGTCGCGCACCGTCTCGTAGGGATGGGTGTGGACCAGGTCGGGCAGCGTGCCGCTCTTGCCCCGCAGCACCTCGCCCACGGTCGCTTCGTCTCCGCCGGCGATAAAGCCGTAGGACTTCATCCAGTCGTCGTTGAAGATCTTGCCCAGGTAGCCGCGTCCGGAGTCCGGCAGGATCACTACCACGATGTCGTCCGGCCCCAGCCCCTCGGCCACCTTGAGCGCTGCCACCACGGCCATGCCGGAGGAACCGCCGACCAGCAGCCCCTCTTCCTGGGCCAGCCGCCGGGTCATCGCGAAGGCCTCGGCGTCGTTGACGGCCAGCACTTCGTCCGGAACCGACTTGTCGTAGTTGTCCGGCCACATGTCCTCGCCGACGCCCTCGACGAAGTACGGCCGTCCGCTGCCACCCGAGTAGACCGAGCCCTCGGGGTCGGCGCCGATGATCTTCACGGGACCGCCGGGGCGGTCGGCGGAAATTTCCTTGAGGTAGCGGCCGGTTCCCGTGATGGTTCCGCCGGTGCCGGCGCCGATCACCACGTGGGTCACCCGGCCGTCCGTGTCGCGCCAGATCTCCGGGCCGGTGGACTCGTAGTGGCTGGCCGGCGCGGCCGGGTTGTTGAACTGGTCCGGCTTGTAGCCGCCGTCGACCTCGGTCACCAGCCGGTCGGAGACGCCGTAGTAGGACTCCGGGCTGTCCGGCGCCACGGAGGTCGGGGTGACGACGACGTCGGCGCCGTAGGCCCTGAGCACGTCGCGCTTTTCCAGGCCCACCTTGTCCGGGGTCACGAAGATGGACTTGTAGCCCTTCTGCTGCGCCACCAGGGCCAGACCCACCCCGGTGTTGCCGCTGGTGGGTTCGATGACCGTGCCGCCGGGCTTGAGCCGCCCGTCCTTTTCGGCTTCTTCGATCATCTTCACCGCGATGCGGTCCTTGATCGAACCGCCCGGGTTGAAATACTCCACCTTCGCCAGGACGGTGGCGGCAAGACCTTCGGTCACTTTGTTCAGCTTGACCAACGGGGTGTTGCCGATCAGGTCCAGAACAGAATTGGCATATTTCATGGGCCCAAATCTACCCGCCAGCGTATCCGGGGGCACATCCGGCGTAAGACGGGTTCATGCCCGGGGCCCGCCTGCGGCCGCCGTGTGCCGCGCCTGCGCGGCTGCTTGCCCGAAAAGGGTCTTGCCCGAACAGGCCCGGGTGAAAGAACTGTCCGGAGCGCGTGGGACGATTAATCCATGCTGTCCACCGCCACCGCGCCCGGCACCGGGCTCACCGCACTGGTGGAGTTTCCGGAGCCGTATGACCTGCGCGGAACGCTGTCCATCCTGTCCCGCGGCACGCAGGATCCCACCGCCCGGGTTGACGACGCCGGTGCCTGGCTGACGCTGAACACCTCCTCCGGCGCGGCAACCCTGCGCCTCACCCGCGGTCCGGGAGGGCACGACGGCAGCCGGGGCATCGCCGTCGTCATGGGACGGGCCTGGGGGCCGGGTGCCGAGGAAGCGCTGGCCGGGCTCCCCGCGCTGCTGGGGGCGGACGATGACTGGTCGGGGTTCGACACCCCGGATTTCCATACCGGCCTGCCCCGGCTGGTGCGTGAGCCGCGCCGGCGGCATCCCGGGCTGCGGCTGCCGGCGACGGGGCGGATGATCGATGCGCTCGTGCCGGTGATCCTGGAGCAGAAGATCACGACCATCGAGGCACGCTACTCCTACAAATACCTCGTCCGCCGGCACGGGTCTCCGGCGCCGGGGCCCGCACCGAGCGGGCTCATGGTCCCGCCGACGGCGCAGGGATGGCGGCGCATCCCGTCCTGGGACTGGCACCGGGCGGGGGTGGACTCGAAGCGCTCCGGCACCATCATGCGGATTTGTTCCTCGGCCGGCGCCCTGGAACGGCTGGCGTCGCTGCCGGCCGGCGAAGAACTGGCCCGCAAGCTGTGCACCGTCCCGGGGATCGGACCGTGGACCGCGGCCGAGACCGCGCAGCGCACGCACGGGGATCCGGACTCGGTGTCGGTGGGCGACTTCCATCTGGCGGCGTTCGTCGGCTACGCCCTCACCGGACGCAAGACGGACGACGCCGGCATGCTCGAGCTCCTGGAACCGTGGCGGGGCCACCGCCAGCGGGTGGTGCGGATGCTGGTGCTGAGCGGTTTCCGCAAGCCCGCCTTCGGGCCGCGGCTGGCGCCGCAGGACCACCGCCGGCACTAACGCGGCACTGACGCGGCACTGACGCCGGAAACACCGCTCGCCTTAAAGCCCGAGGGAGCAGGTCATGCGCCCCGCCCCCTCTGGAGTCCTGACCGTTGTAGCTATTCGGAGGCCTGGCCGTCCTGCGCCGCCTGCTGCTGGGCGGCCACCTGGGCGTGGACTTCCTGCATGTCCAGTCCCTTGACCGCGTCCACCAACTGCCCGAACTGGCTGGAGTTCAGGGCGCCGGGCTGGGAGAACACCAGCACCTTTTCGCGGAAGGCCATGAGGGTCGGAATCGAGGTGATGCCGGCCGCCGCAGCCAGGCCCTGCTCGGCTTCGGTGTCCACCTTGGCGAAGACGATGTCGCCGTGTTCCTCGGACGCGGCATCGTAGACGGGGGCAAACTGCTTGCACGGGCCGCACCAGTCGGCCCAGAAGTCAACGAACACAATGTCGTTCTCTTCGATGGTCTGCGGAAACTGGGCCTCGGTGAGATCGATGGTTGCCATACCTCCACGCTAACGCGCGGGGTTGCGGCCTGTCGCCCCCTGTTCGCTCAGCGCATGAGCCGGCGCCCCGGGGTTATCCACAATCCCCCGCAGGGGCTACCGGCCGCCGTGGCCCGATCCCTAAGGTCGATTCCACAGAAACCGCGACCGGAGGATTCGACATGAACCGCTTCACCGTCCTGATTGTCACCGACGGACTGGAACTCGACGCCGCCATTTCCAAGAGCCTCGCCGTGATGGACGAATTGGAGGAGCACCTGCCGTTTGCCCACGACCCGTCACGGAACGAGCTGTACGCCGTGGGCGAGGGCGCCGCGCTGAAGGGCAGGATCGGGCTGCCGCACGGCAGGCCCGGCGCCGGCCCGGCGGCCACCTATGTGGGCGACCTGCACTGCATCTGGAGCGAAGGGCGGTGGTACACGCCAGCCGACTGTCCACCTGCTCCGGCAGACCATAACGGCGCCACTGCCTGGCAGTGGCTGTACTACAACGTGATGCACCATTCCGGGCCGAAAACGTACTGCTTCCTCTGGGACATCCACCCGCTGCCGCTGGCCGAAGCGGCCTGAACACTCGCTGTCCGGGCGGTTACAGGGCGGGCGGGCTGTTGCGAAGTGCCGGCGCTCGGGCCGGCGGCGCCGCTCAGTAGAAGGGCTGGTGGCGGCGGCGCACGTAGAGCCCGCGGGCAATCTTTTCCCCGGCAGCGGACCACAGTTTGTACTTCAACGGGGAGATCACCTGGTCATAGCAGCCGACGAAGTCGGTGATGGTCTTGGTGAAGCTGGTCTTGAACAGGCCCAGCCCGTAGTACTCATGTTCGGGGTTCTTCAGTTCCGACGACGGCGGAGTCCCGCACAGGTCGTAACTGGTAATGCCCAGCTCCTTGAGCTGGTTCATGGCCGTCCACTGGATCAGGTGGGAGTCGCCGTACTGCTTCCGGCGCGGCAGCGACCCGCCGTCTTTGTAGGTGCCCTTGCGTCCGTAGTTGACCACGAACGCGCCCACCGACGGCTTGCCGTCTTCGTACGTGAACAGCAGCCGGCCCTGCCCGGCGGCAATAAAGTTGCCCCAGAACGCCTTGAAGTACTCGAAAGAGCGGACCTGCACGTTCTTCTGGCCCTGCTGCACCTGTCCCATCAGGTTGAACATCGCCCGGAAGTTCTCTTCCGTCGGTTCGGCAGTCACCACTTCGGCGCCCTCTCGGATGGCGCGGCGCACGGCGTTGCGCCCGCGGGACGAGAAGCTCTTGAGGACGACGTCCGGCTCCGGGGAGATGTCGACGATTGCGGTGTGGTCATTCGGCTGCAGGTCGGGCATCTTGACCAAACCTTCGCGCGCTAGAAGCGCGCGGGTTCCGTCCGTGGCCTCGACATCCGGCTCGACCCGGATCGCGAAGACGCCGCGTGCCTGCTCCCGGCAGAAGTTGCGGTTGGCCTCGAAGATGCCGGGCAGGTCCTCGGGCGAGGCGACGTCGGGACCCTTGATCATGTACCAGTAGTTGCCCAGCAGCGGAACGTGCTTTTCCAACACCAGGTTGTAGCTGGTGTAGTCCTCGGTCTCATACGCCAGGTACAGCGGCTTCCACCCGTGGTCCGCCTTGACCTGGGCGTAGGCCTTGGCTTGGAGCATGTTGCCGCCGTTAGGGTTGGCCGTGACATGGCTGTCCCATGCCTCGATTTCCTCCGGCGTCGCGAAGCGGGCGGTGAATTGTCGCAAGAAAACTCCTCGTCGTGGCAGTTGGTCGTCGCCGGTCACATCCGCGGTTAAGTCTATCGACGCCGGTCCCCAACCCCGTGCCGGGGAATGAACCAGCGGCGGCCGGCATGGCCGGCAGGTACGGAAAAACCCCGTCCGACCAGTGATTCACTTGGTCAGACGGGGTTTCCCGTTCGGTGGCAGATGAGGGATTCGAACCCCCGTAGGCAATGCCAGCTGATTTACAGTCAGCCCCCTTTGGCCGCTCGGGTAATCTGCCGAACGCCTTCTTCAGAAGAAGACCGCTTCCCCGTGAGGAAGCAAGACAACTTTACACAAAGATCGGTCCAAGAATCGAATCGGGCTCCGCGGGGTCTACAAACCCCGGGAAATCCGCTCCTCCATCTGCCCGACGAACCGCTCTGCCTGCTCCGCGGTGACCAGCTGCATCCGCACCGCCTGATCCATCTCGCGGCGGATGCCGTCCAACCTGGCAGCGGGCCCGGAACCATTCCTCTCCCCCGCGGCGCTGGAGTCGGCGCCCGCGGCGCTGGACGGGTCGCCCAGGCCTGCCAACCCGCCATCGCCGGTGGCACCATCGAAGACGGCTCCGGCCGCGAGGTCCTGGCGGAGTTCACGCTCCAGCTCTTGGGTGTCCCGACGGATCATCGTCGCGGCGCCGGCCGCCGCGGCGGGCGCCTGTGCGGACGCCAGGGAGGCAGTGGCCGCCGAGGCCGGCGCGGAGCCCACCACAACCACTGTGGCGACGGCCGTTACGGTCAGGAACGAACCAGCGGCAACCCTCATCGAAGTGACTATGTACTGCGGGCGGGCTGCCATGTGTGTGCTTCTCCTGAAGATTGGTGTCGATACGGCTTCTCGATTCTCGCCAACCCGGATGAAGGAACAATGGACGGAACCTGCGTCCCAGCTGGAAAGCCGCGCCATCGGATGCGATTCAGTAGGCTGGTGGCAAGACACATACGCCCCGACCCAGGAGGAACCATGGCCAGCGATTCTTCGTTCGACATCGTCAGCAAGGTGGACAAGCAGGAAGTCGCCAACGCGTTGAACCAGGCGCAGAAGGAAATCGCGCAGCGCTATGACTTCAAGGGAGTCGGCGCCGAGGTTGACTTCAGCGGCGAAAAAATCCTGATGAAGGCCAACTCCGAGGAACGGGTCAAGGCCGTCCTGGACGTGCTCCAGTCGAAACTCGTCAAGCGCGGCATCTCGTTGAAGTCGCTGGACGCCGGCGAGCCGTTCGCTTCCGGCAAGGAGTACCGGATCGAGGCCGGCGTCAAGGAGGGCATCGCCCAGGACCAGGCCAAGAAGATCTCGAAGATCATCCGCGACGAGGGCCCCAAGGGTGTGAAGGCACAGATCCAGGGTGACGAGCTCCGCGTCACCTCGAAGTCCCGGGACGACCTGCAGGAAGTCATTTCGCTGCTCAAGGGCTCCGACCTGGACGTCGACTTGCAGTTCATTAACTACCGGTAGCTCAGTACATAACGCTCAGTGAGAGCATGATTACCAAGCGTTAGTCCGCAGAGAGTCCGTAGGAGTGCCAAGGACCGCAGCCGTAAGACCAGCGGCTGCGGTCCTTGTCTTGTCATCGGCCCTGCCGCCACCCGCCCTGCTGCGACTTCCCCTGTTGACGGAATGGCAGGGCCCCCTCAACGCTGATCAGCCGTGCGTGCGAGGAATTGACCCGAGCGGCGGAAATCCCGTATGAGAAATAGGAGCCCGACCATGAAGAGAACTACAATGCCTGCAAAGACCCAGCCGAATGGATCATTCCGTCCGGCGCCGTTGATGGCTTGCGGAATGAAAACCAAAGGGTAGAACGGCATTATCAACAGCTGCGTCGCAAGAGCCTTTCGCATCTGCACAGCCGCGCCGCGCGTTACCGTGAGATGCTCCGGAACGACTGCCGCCTTGCCTGCTACCTGCCGGCGGACATGCTTTCGTTCCTCGCTCGTCAGCGAAAGGGTCACGTCGACGTTTCCATATTCGGCTGCCGGTACGACCCTTTTCGAGTTGAAGATCAGACCTCCGATCAGAGTGCCTAGCCCCGCCAGCATGCAGCCGAACGTTAGGTACGTTGGCCAGTCACCATAAGAAGCCCGAAACGCCAGAGCCGCCGCCAGGGAACCAATCGGGACCAGGACGATCACGCCCACTAGCCAGAATCGCGTGTAGTAGACCTTCACGGCGGCGCCCAGTCCGTTGTCCGCCAACCCTTGGGCTCTTTTGGCCGCTTTAGCCCAACGTTCGTTGGACTCGGCCATAAGCTCCTCAATTGCGCCCAATTTCCACCCCTCGGTGCTTTAGTTACCGCATCGCAACGTTCGTTTCGTCCAATGCTGATCATTTCCCGCTTAGCGTGAGGCAAACATTGCTTCAGCCGAGACGGGGAGACCATGCACACGCTGACCAGACTGAGCGCTGCAGCCGCGGTACTGCTGGCGCTGGCAGGCTGCACGAGCCACCAGGCTCCCCGGGTGTCAGCGCTGTCTGCCCCTTCCAGTACCGAGGACGAAATACCGGCGGAGCGCTTAGAAGGGCTGGGCGTAGTTTCGGACAGCGTACGTTTCCTGGCGGAAAAGGATGGCTACGCGTTCTACGCCGCCTTGATGGACACCCCCGACCCCCGCGAAATGTGCTTGATCATGGACAACCCGGCATTCGGTGTTTATGCCGCCGGATGTGGCCAGCTCGAGCATACTGGCCCACTTGGACTCGAAGCCTCCGGAATCAAGGCCAAGCTGATCGCCGACGGATACGACGCGAAAACAGCATTGGCCAAAGGCTGGCTCCAACCGCACCGGAACCTCCTGGTGCACGGGCTCTAGCCACCTAAAAGCTTTGGCAACACCGCATGACGCTGCCGCCCTCCCGGAGGGAAGGCGGCAGCGCCAGTGAAACGGGTTCGGAGCTACGCCGCGCAGCGGTTGCTCCTCTGCTCTGCGTTGGAGGGGTTGTTGTAGCAGGTCTCGCCGGTGCTGCGGACGTCGGTCGTCACGATCGGCGCCCCCGGGGCCTCGGTCTCGACGACAAGCGGTTCGATGTCCTCACGGGTCACGGTGACAACCGGCTCTGCGGGCACGGTTGCCGTCGTAACCTCCTGCCTCGTTTCCCCTTCGGTGACCGTCACCACGGGGGCGATCGGCGCGCACTCGGTCTCCGATTCCTCGTCGCCCGGCCGGGTTCCGGTGGTCACGATCGGCGTGCCGGGAACCACCGTTTCGGTCACCACAGGAGTCCCTGGTTCCGTTTCCTGCGTCACCACCGGCACGCCGGTGGGGGTGGGGACGTCGGTGCCGCGCGGGAAGTTGAACGTGGTGATCGTCGTGGTGGTGGTCCGCGTTGTCGGCTGCGTAGTCGTCGCCGTGCGCTCCGTCTGCTGCGTCGTCGCGGTGGCGATCACCGTCTGGTAGGTCGTGGTGGTGCACATTTCACGCTGCTGCGTGCTGGTGAAGACCTCGGTGAACGGCGTCGTCGTGGTAATCAGCGTTTCCCGCGGTTGGGTCGTCGTGGTGACCCGTTCCTGCGGGGTGGTCGTCGTGGTGACGATCGTTGTGGGCGTCGTCGTCGTGGTCAGGACGGCCCTTTCGCATCTCTCCACGGGCTTCGCCGCCCGCTCGTTGTTCACCCTGCGGCAGTTGGTGGTCGCGGGCGTCTCGGTGCTCGTCGGCGTGCCCCGCTCCGTCCGGGTTGTCGACGTCGGAGTGCCGGGAACAACGACGTCCTCGCTGACGGCCTCGCCGGCATCGCGCTCTTCCTCGGTCACGACCGGGGTGCCGGCCCGCTCGGTCCTGACGACGGTCGCGTCGCCGACATTGCGCTCCTCGGTTGTCACCGTGGGATCCGGCTGCCGGGCTGGAAGCGACGTGTCCACGGTGACGGGATCGCCCACGGGCCGGTCCGGGCTGAACGTGGTCGTCGGAGTGCCTGACGGAACATCCGGGCCTACGACGACGGTTTCGACGGTGCAGATTTGATTATTGCCGTTGCCGCTGAGCGTTCCGCCCAGCGCTGTGCAGGCGGCCTGCCGTTCGGCTGGGCCGGCGAGCGCCGGACCGGCTGGCGCCAATGCGACGACGAGCCCCAACGTCGTCGCGGCCACCAATGACGAAAAACGCATGATGAACTCTCTTCCCCCAACTGAACCCCGCGCGGCGCGGATCCGGCGACACTAACAGGCGGACTAAACCGGGGGCAACGGAACTCAGGCGGATCCGCAAGAGTCGAGTAGTGGGCCAAATACATCCCCGTATTTGCGTGCCGGAAGCCGGGTATTTGCCCCGCACTCGCCGGTAAGCAGGCCTGCAAAAACCGAGTACGCGGCCCCCTCCCTCGGACCCCCTCCGAGCGCTGCGGTTACCGTGCAGCGGCGGTGCGCGGCCCGCGGGGCCAGCTGTACGAACCGCTGCGTTTGAGCTCGCCCCGAATCCACGACAGGGTCATGCGGCACACCTGTTCCTTGACCAGGGCGCTGCCCCTGCGGCCCAGGGCGACCCGGCGCGGGGTGTCGTCCGCATGCACCGGCTGGACAAGTCCGGACCGCCGGCCCAGGCTGATGCAGCGCACCATGAACCCGACGGACAACTCCTGAGGGGAGCGCTGCCGGATCTGGGCGATGACGTTCTCTGCGGCGTGGGCGCCCATGGGCATGGCCACGGCGCAGCCCATCCGCAGGTGCGAAGCCACCGTGTCCTGGGCGCGGACGGCGTCTCCGGCGCCGACGATCTCCGGGTACCCGGGGCAGGCCAGCGTTGAGTCGACGAGCAGCCTGCCGCGGTCATCGTTGGCCAACCCGCTCGCTTCGGCGAGGCCGGAAGCGCTGAAACCGGCCGCCCAGACGGTGCAGTCCGAGCACAGGGCCGTGCCGTCCGACAGGATGATGCGCTGCGCGTCCGACCGGTCCACCCGGGTTCCGTCCATGACCTCGACGCCGATGTCCGCCAACTGTGCCAGCAGGGCTCGGCGGCCCCGCTCGGACAGGTCCGCACCTGTCCGCCCGCGCGAGACCAGCCGCACCTTCAACCGCGGGAGCGCCCCGGCAATTTCGGCAGCTGCCTCGATGCCGGTCAGGCCACCACCGATGACGCTGACGACCGCGCCGGGAGCCAACTGCTGCAACGCGTGCTGCAGGCGGGCGGCGGAGGATGCGTCCTGCAGCGTGAAGCCGACTGATTCCGAGGGGACGGGTTGGCTCGCGCTGCCGGGAGCGTAGACCAGGAAGTCATACTCCAGCGCGGCCCGGCCGTCGTCGAAGTGGACGGTGCGCAATCGGGGATCGATCCGGGAGGCCGTGCCGACCACCAGGGTGGCCTCCGGGTGCAGCAGCGACTCCATCGGAACGGCGGCCGATTCCCGGCCTCCCGCCGCGACCTCATGCAGCCGTATCCGCTCGACGAAGTCCGCCGAAGGGTTGACGACACTCACGCAGATCCTGCCCGCCAGCTCCTTGCTGCCGGCGAGCCGGTTTGCGGCCATGACTCCGGCGTAGCCCGCCCCAATGATGACAATCCGATGCTTAGCGCTCACCGTGAACTCCCTCTCGTGTGTGGTTACAGAGACAGGACACCGCCGTCGGCAGATGTGTGACATCGGCCGGTGGCCGCTCCGGGTCCGCGCGGTTTTTTTGTTTGTCAGTCCCGGGAGTCGGGGCCGGAGGGGACGCTCCCGGGGTTGACCGGATCGGCGGTCGGGCCGTCGGTGAGCGGGTCGGCCAGTTCGGGCCCGCCAACGGCCTGGCCCATCCAGGTGAGCGCCTCCCACGCGTCGGGACCACCGTCGAGCACCACCACCCCGGTGTTGCTCAACTGGTTCCGCGCCACGAACGGGACCGTCAGGTTGGACGCCCGCGCGCCGGCCCAACTGCGGATCATGGCGCCGTGGCTGACCACCGCCAGGGTTCCGATGCCGGAGGATCGGGCTTCTTCAATCACGGCATCGAAGCGTCCGAACGTTTCGTGGCCGTCCGGGCCGCCCGGCATCCGGCGCTCCAGGTCGCCCGCCGCCCAGGCGAAGACCGTGGTCATGTAGGCAATGATCGAATCGCGGTCGCCGCGCATTTCCAGCTCGCCGGCCGAGATTTCGCGCAGCCCGTCGCGCACGTCCGTCTCAAGCTTCCGGGCGGCGGCCAGCGGGGACGCCGTGAGCCGGGCGCGCACGAGGGTGGATGCGAGCAGCGCGTCGATCGGCTCGCCGTCGAGCGCCTGCGGCAGCGCCCGCGCCTGTGCATGCCCCAGGTCGGTCAGCTCGGCGCCGGGGGCACCGGTGTCCAGCAGCCCGCGGACGTTGGAGTGGGTCTGCCCGTGCCGGATCAGCAGCAGCCGCATGCCGGCCTCAGTAGCCCAGCGGGCGTCCGGCCATCCGTTCCAGCCGCGCCACACGGTCGTCCATCGGAGGGTGGGTGCTGAACAGCTTCTTCGCGCCGCCGCCCTTGAACGGGTTGGCAATCATCAGGTGGCTGGTGTTGACCAGCCTCTGGTCCTGCGGCAGCGGCGCCTGCTGCGTGCCGTACTGCAGCTTGCGAAGCGCCGACGCCAGGGCCAGCGGATCGTCGGTCAGCGTGGCGCCGTCCTCGTCCGCGTCGTACTCGCGCGTGCGGCTGACGGCCATCTGGATCAGCATGGCGGCAAGCGGAGCCAGCAGCGACATGGCGATCAGCGCAAGCGGGTTGGCGTTGCGGTCGCGGCCGCCGAAGAACAACAGGAACTGCGCGACCGACGTGATCACGCCCGCCACCGCGGCGGCCACGGAGGAGGTAAGGATGTCGCGGTTGTAGACGTGCATCAGCTCGTGGCCCAGCACGCCGCGCAATTCGCGCTCATCCAGCAGGCGCAGGATGCCCTCGGTGCAGCACACAGCCGAGTTCTTGGGATTGCGGCCGGTGGCAAAGGCGTTGGGGGCCATCGTCGGGGACACGTAGAGCCGGGGCATCGGCTGGTTCGCCCGCGCAGACAATTCACGGACGATCCGGTACATGCCCGGTTGGTCGGCTTCGGTCACGGGGTAGGCCTGCATGCTGCGGATGGCGAGCTTGTCGCTGTTCCAGTAGCTGTAGGCGGTTGTGCCCACGCCGATCAGGGCCATGATCCAGATCCAATTGGCGCTGCCGGTCCCGCTGGCCAGCAGGGCGCCGATTGCCAGCAGGAGGGCAAAGAGCCCACCGAGCAGGCCGGCCGTTTTCAGTCCATTGAAGTGGTTGTGCACCGCTTATGAGTCCTCTCCCGCGCCCATCGGCCCCGTGCCATGCAGGCACAGGGCTCCGTCTTTCAGTGTATCCACCGGTCACTTATTCCAACGCTGGAGTCCGGCGCCATGTTCCGCCCAGGCGCTTAGGGCTCGGGGTGCCTGTCGTTGTAGCGGGAGAACCGCGGCTGGAACCTGTGCAGCAGCCCGACGGCGCAGACACAGGCGACACCGCCGGCGAGCGCGGCAAAACCTTCGCCCAGCCACTGACCGCCGCCGCCGGCGACGGCATCGCCGAGCCGCGGGCCGCCCGCCACCACCACGATGAAGATGCCTTGCAGCCGGCCGCGCATGGCGTCCGGCGTCGCCGCCTGCAGGATGGTGTTGCGGAAGACGCCGCTCACCGTATCGGCCGCACCTGCCGCCGCGAGGCAGAGGGCCGCCGGCACGAGCCATCCGCTCACGTCCCCGGCGGCCGCGGCGTTTGTCTGCCCGGCCATGACGACGACGGCGCCGAACCCCGCGACGGCTATCCCCCACACCACCACGCACCACAGCACCGCCAGCCCCTGCCGGCGGACGCCTCCCAGCGGCCCCGAGAACACCGCGGCGATGAACGACCCGGCGGCGACAGCGGCCAGCAGGATGCCCGCCGTCGCCTCGCCGCCGCCGATGATGACCGCACCGATGGCGGGCATCAGGGCGCGCGGCTGGGCCAGGACCATCGCGGCCATGTCCACCAGGAACGTCACGCGGATGTTGGGACGGGTGCGCAGGAACCGGAAGCCTTCGGCCACCGAGCGCAGGCCGGCCTTCCGGACCTCGCCTTCGGGCGGGATGGGCGGCAGCTTGAACACCGCCCAGATGGCCGCCGTGAAGGTGAGGACGTCGAGGGTGTAGGTCCAGCCGAAGCCCACCCCTGCCACCAGCACCCCGGCCGCCAGCGGACCGATGGTCATGCCCAGCCCGAACGTCATCATGGTCAGGGCATTGGCTGCCGGCAGCATCTCGCGCCGGACCAGCCGCGGCACGATCGCGCTGCGTGCCGGCTGGTTGAGCCCGGCCGCGGCCGAATGCACCGCGATCACCAGGTACAGCAGCCACACCTGTTCCAACCTGAACCACGCCTGCAGCGCAAACACGGCGGTGCAGGCCCACAACACCAGGCCGGAATAGAGCGCTACCTTGCGCCGGTCGTGGGCATCCACCACGGAGCCGCCGTAGAGGCCGGCCAGCACCAGCGGGATCAGCCCGACGACGCCGACGCCGCCCACCGCCAAGGTCGACCCGGTGAGCTGGTAGACCTCCAGGCTTACAGCCACAGCCGTCAACTGCGCGCCGATCGCGGAGAGCGATGTCCCGATCCACAACCGGCGGAAATCCGGGCTCTCCTTGAGCGGCGCCGTATCGGCGAACAACTTGGGCATGGCGGAGATTCTAGTTGCCCGCAGCACCTTTCCCGGGGGTTCAAGCCCCGGCAGCGGGCGTGGCGGCCCGGCGGGCAGCGCGCCCGGGCGTGGGGAGCCCTGCAGCCGGCGCCGCGGCGGCGGCGCGCCCCGTGCGAGGTGTCTCCCGGCGGTCGGCGCCGCCGTCGTAATGATTGGACTGAGTCCAGATAATTTTCTGGACTCAGTCCAAAAAAGGTGGCAGAATCGTTTCATGGTCGAGATGAGGGATCCGGAGGACTTGTTGCGCGAGGCGTCGCTGCGCGTGACCCGTCCGCGGGCGGCGGTGCTGGAAGCAGTCCGCGCGCACCCGCATGCCGACGCCGACACCATCATCGGTGTGGTGCGGGACGAACTCGGCGGCGTCTCCAAGCAGGCCGTCTACGACGTGCTGGCGGCGCTGACGGACGCCCGGCTGCTGCGCCGGATTGAGCCCTCGGGGTCCCCGGCGCGCTATGAGGCCCGGGTCGGCGACAACCACCACCACGTGGTGTGCCGGTCGTGCGGCAATATTGCCGACGTCGACTGCACCGTGGGCGAGGCACCGTGCCTAACGGCGGCCGAGGGCCACGGTTTCGCGATCGACGAAGCCGAGGTCACCTTCTGGGGCACCTGCCCCGCCTGCACTGCCACGAAAGACCTTCAATTGGAAGATCCGACAAGGAGCGATAACTAAATGGCTGATAACACCAAGCCGTTGACAACTGTTGCGGGCGCGCCCGTAGCCGATAACCAGGACAGCCTGACCGCGGGTCCCCGCGGCCCGATGCTGCTGCAGGACGTCTGGTTCCTGGAGAAGATGGCCCACTTCGACCGCGAGGTCATCCCCGAGCGCCGCATGCACGCCAAGGGCTCCGGTGCTTTCGGCACCTTCACGGTGACCAACGACATCACCAAGTACACCAAGGCCAAGATCTTCTCCGAGGTCGGCAAGAAGACCGAACTGTTCGCCCGCTTCTCCACCGTCGCCGGCGAGCGCGGCGCGGCCGACGCCGAGCGTGACATCCGCGGCTTCTCGGTCAAGTTCTACACCGAAGAGGGCAACTGGGACCTGGTCGGCAACAACACCCCGGTGTTCTTCTTCCGCGACCCGCTGAAGTTCCCGGACCTGAACCACGCAGTGAAGCGTGATCCGCGCACCAACCTGCGCAGCGCCGAGAACAACTGGGACTTCTGGACCAACCTGCCCGAGGCCCTGCACCAGGTCACCATCGTCATGTCCGACCGCGGCATCCCGGCGTCCTACCGCCACATGCACGGCTTCGGCTCGCACACCTACAGCTTCATCAACGACGCCGGCGAGCGCTACTGGGTGAAGTTCCACCACCGCACGCAGCAGGGCATCAAGAACCTCACCGACGCCGAGGCCGCCGCGCTGGTCGGCGTGGACCGCGAGTCGCACCAGCGCGACCTGCTCGAGTCCATCGACCGCGGCGACTTCCCGAAGTGGAAGCTCATGGTCCAGATCATGCCCGAGGCCGACGCGGAGACCTACAAGTACCACCCGTTCGACCTGACCAAGGTCTGGTCCAAGAAGGACTACCCGCTGATCGAGGTTGGCGAGTGGGAGCTGAACCGCAACCCGGAGAACTACTTCGCCGACGTCGAGCAGGCTGCCTTCACCCCGGCCAACGTGGTTCCGGGCATCAGCTTCTCCCCCGACCGCATGCTGCAGGGCCGCCTGTTCTCCTACGGCGACGCGCAGCGCTACCGCCTGGGTGTCAACCACCACCAGATCCCGGTGAACTACCCGCGCGGCGCCGGGCTGGTCAACTCCTTCCACCGTGACGGCGCCATGCGCGTCGACGGGAACCAGGGCGCGACCCCGGGCATCGAGCCCAACGGCTACGGCCGCTGGCAGGAACAGCCGGCCTACCGCGATCCGGCCCAGGCCGTGGGCGCCGTGGCCGACCGGTTCAACTTCCGCGAGGACGACGACAACTACTACGAGCAGCCCGGCATCCTCTTCCGCGAGAAGATGACCGCCGAGCAGCGGCAGGTGCTGTTCGAGAACACCGCCCGTGCCATCGACGGCGCCTCCCAGGCGACCATCGAGCGCCACATCGCCAACTGCACCAAGGCCGACCCGGCCTACGGCGAAGGCGTGCGCAAGGCCATCGAGGCCCTGCAGGCCGGCAAGATCTCCCCGGTCGATGTGAACACCGACTCGGCGTAACACCCCGCCTTACGGCATAAAACTGCCCGGAACCAGCCCTTGCGGCCGGTTCCGGGCAGTTTTTTCGTTTAGTGGATTGCTACTTGTCCAGCAGATGCTCGCGGCCGAACATTTTGGCTGCATCGCGCGCGCTCGGGGTGCCGGCATCCAGGTCCGCCCCGGCCGCCAGCAGCCTGGACACCACGGCGTCCTCGCCCTTGAATAGGGCGCCGGCGATCGGGGACTGGTCGCGCACGTTGCGGATATCGGGGTTGGCCCCGCGTTCCAGCAGCATGCCCACCGTCTCTTCCTGCCCGTGGTAGGCGGCCAGCATCAGCAGGGTGTTGCGGTCGGAATCCAGCGCGTCCACGGGCAGCCCGTGGTCGAGGAACTCCGCGAGCTCACCGGTCTTACCCTCGCGGGCCAGGTCCATGGCGAGCGCAACCACGCGTCGGGTCTGTTCTTCATTCAGCGGTATATCGTTCGTCACTCCCCCAGAGTATGCGAGCCCCTGCCGAATCACGACGGCGGAGCGCCCCTTCCGTCCGGCGGCGGCTCCCGCAGGGTCACCACGGCGCCGCGCGGATCTCAGGCGGCGGCCGCCAAGAAACGTTCCAGGAGCAGGTTGAACGCCGCCGCCGGCTCCCCGGCCTGGTCGGCAACCACCTGCCCGAACCACAGGCCGCACACGCCGGCGGCGAAGAGCGTTCCTTCGGCCGCCGCCGTCTGCTCCCCTGCCCCGCGGGCCCGCAGCCACCCGGTGGCGGCATCGCGCCAGCGGACGAACCCGGGCGGTCGCGCCGGCGGCACCGGATGGGTGGTGTGCCGGGCGGCCGCCTGCTGGATGGCCGCTTCGAATCCCAGGCGCTGCAGGGCGCGGCTGTGCGGGGTCTGCGAGTGCTCCCACACCTGGAGCAGCAACTGCCGCAGCTCCGGAACCGCCAGGCCGGCCAACTGCTCCGGCGACGGCGCGGAGAGATCGGCCTCGACCCGTTGCACAATCTCCTCGAGCAGCTGTTCCCGGTGCCCGAAGTGATAGACCAGCATGTAGCTGCTGATGCCCAGGGCTTCGGCGAGCGGGCGAAAGGACAGGTCCGCGAGGTTCTTGTCCTGCAGGTAGGCCAGGATGTCCTCGAGCAGCTGCGGCTTGCGCTGCGGGTTCTGCGGTCTGGCCATGCGGTGTGCCCTGCCTCCTTCTGCGTGGGACCTGAAGCGCCCGACGCGGATCGGGACGCCGGTGGACGCGGCGGCCACCGGCTCGGCTTCAGCATAGTCGTTGCCGGCCCGACACCCGTTCTTCCGCGACATGCCGGGACGCCTCGCAGATAAAGGGCCGCCGGCTCCCATACTGGGCGAAAGGGCAGAAACGCGGAATCAGACCGGCCGGCGGCCGGCAGTGAAGCGGGCGAGGATGGCGATGGTGGCTCCAGTACAGTCCCTGCTGCAGCGGTGCGGCGGCCGCTTCCGGACCTGGCTCCACCGCCCGGAATCGGGAAGCCCGCCCGGACCGGATGCTTGTCTCCCGGATCCTTACCAGGCGCTGCTCAGCTGCCTGCGTTCCACCTATCCCGAAGCCCGCCTCAGCACGCCCGGCGACGACAAGGTCCGCGTGGAACTTCCCGGCGGCGACGTCCTGCGCTTCTACCTCAAGCGCTAGCCGCGCGCCGCACAACGCGCGCCGACGCGGCGCCGGGTCGGGCGGGCACCCCGCGCGGAACCGGGTACCCGGTTCCGCGGATCAGTGCTGCGAGATCTTCACCATTTCTTCGCGCGGGACCACTTTGACGCGCTCGCGCTCGACGGCGGGAGCATCGCCGTCGTTGTTTTCGGGGACGAAGGAGGCCCCGAGCTCACGCTCATGGGCATCCAGCTTCAGCCAGCCTTCCCACGTGGTGTAGGCGACGCCTCGCTCCTCGAGCAGCTTGATGATGGCATCCTCGGCGGGATCGGAGGCCGCGGGCAGGTCCAGCCGGTCCTCGAGCAGGAAGCCGATGGTCTCCAGCGCATCGCCCTTGGTGTGGCCGATCAGGCCCACCGGCCCGCGCTTGATCCAGCCGGTGGCATAGATGCCCGGCACCGGGTTGCCGTCCTCGTCGAGCACGCGCCCGCCCTCGTTGGGAATGACGCCGCGGCGGGCATCGTAGCCGACCTCGGGCAGCTCGGAGCCGAAGTAGCCGATGGCCCGGTAGACGGCCTGGACCGGGTATTCGACGATTTCGCCGGTGCCGCGGACGTTGCCGGTGCCGTCCAGCTCGTTGCGCTCGAACTTGATCGCCGCCACGTGCCCGGCGCCGTCGCCGCTGCCTTCCACGATTTCCACGGGCGTGTGCAGGAAGTGCAGGTGCAGGCGGCGGGAAGCGCCGGTGTCCTGTTCTTCCACCAGCCAGTTGGTCAGGGTGTTGACCATCGTCTTGGTCTGGTTGTTGGAGCGGATCGCCTCGTCGGAGCCCTCGTCGAAGTCGAAGTCCTCCGGGTAGAGCACGATGTCCACGTCGCGCGAATGCGAAAGCTCGCGCAGCTCCAGCGGGGTGAACTTCACCTGCGCCGGACCGCGCCGGCCGAAGACGTGCACATCGGTGACGGGAGAGTTCTTCAGGCCGCGGTAGACGTTGTCCGGGATCTCCGTGCTGAGCAGGTCGTCGGCGTGCTTGGAGAGCATGCGGGCCACGTCCAGCGCCACGTTGCCGTTGCCGATGACCGCGATTTCCTTGGCCTCCAGCGGCCAGTCGCGGGGCACGTCCGGATGGCCGTCGTACCAGGACACGAAGTCGGCCGCGCCGAAGGATCCTTCGAGCTCAACGCCGGGGATGTCCAGCTCGGCATCCTGGATGGCTCCCGTCGCGAAGATCACCGCGTCGTAGAAGTGCCGGAAGTCGCTCAGGGTCAGGTCCCGGCCGTAGTCGACATTGCCCAGGAAGCGGATGTCGCCGCGGTCCAGCACCTTGTGCAGGGCGTTGACGATGCCCTTGATCCGAGGGTGGTCGGGGGCCACGCCGTAGCGGATCAACCCGTAGGGCGCGGGGTAGCGGTCGAAGAGGTCGATGCTGACCTCGAAATCCCGCTCCGCCTTGGTGAGGATGTCGGCGGCGTAAACGCCGGCTGGTCCGGCGCCGACGATAGCCACCCTCAGGGGACGCTGGGTGATGGCCTCGGCAGAGTTAGACACGGGCAGTCCTTCTTCTTCGGGAATCCTCCTGCGCAATAAGCGCACAGTTTCCTATTCTAAATGCCCGCCGGTTTCCCTCCTAACAGTGTGCCGCGTATCTCACTGGCTCCCGGGCGCCGACGTGCGTCGCCGGGGGCCAGGGACCGGTGCGGCTCGTCAGTCTTGCCGCATCGTCCGGCCCTCAGCCGGCGGCTCCCAGCCGATCCGGACCGAACAGCGGCGAGCCGTCGTCCGACTCGATCGACGCCAGCAGCTCCTCGATGGGCGCCCCGGAGTAATAGGTCAGGTGGCGCGCCCCGGTGCCGGCCGGGAAGAAGGCCCGGAACTCCCCCCGCTCGCTGGTGCCGGTGAGGGTGACGGGGTAGGCCTGGTCGGGGTCCTCGACCCGGCAACCGTATCGGTCGGTGTAGGGCAGGAAACCGTCCCCGGCGTCCGCTGCCTCCAGGAACCGGTTGGCCCGGCCGCTGAGGAACAACAGGCAACGCGTGAGTATGTCCGGGTCCTCGGTGCGCACGTAGGACCTTTTCCGGTCCGCGTTGTCGTGCGGCATTTCAAAGTCCAGGATGTACCCGTCGGCGGTCGCGCTGACGGTCGTGCGCTCTCCGGCCGCGTTCATGATCGCCCACTGATCGTCACGGATCAGCGGTTCGGCTATGGCGGCGTACTGTGCGGCCTTATCCATCCGTTCGGGCGGCAGTTCCGCCAGCCGGCCCGGCAGCCCTTGGAGAACGTGGCCCGGCCTGCCCGGCCCGAACAGCGGGGCACCGTCCGCCGCGACGAGTGACACCACGAGGGACTCCAGCGGAAGTGCGGCATACCGGGTGAAGATCCGCGCGTCGCGCGCCACCGGAAAGCCGGCGGTGACGGTGCCGCCGGGTACCGTACGTTCGAGCACGGCGGGCGACTTGTGCGGCTTGGTGCGAAGCGTCCAGCCGCCGGCGTCATCCATCCCCTGGTCGGAGAGTGCCAGAAAGCGCAGGCCGCGGCGTTTGCGCTGCCAGAACGCCGCCCGGAACAACAGGCAGCGCAGCAGGGCCTCCGGGTCCGTGGTGCGGACGTATTCCGGTCTCCCGGGCCAGTAGGGCGCGATGACGTCCCGAAAGACGAAGCCGTCGGCCTCGGCGGCGATGGACATCCGGACGCCGTAGTCGTTCCGGACGGTCCAAGCGCCGTCCGCCAGGGAACTGCGGCCCCCGAACCACTCTGCAGCTGTCGTCAGCAGGGCTTCATCCAGCTGCCCCAGGTGGGCTGCCATGTCAGAAGTCCGAGGCGCGGAGCAGCGCTTCCGGGCCGGCGGGGTCCACCACCACCGACAGCTCGGGCCTCTGGCGCAGCATATCGATGGCCCAGGTTGCCGGCACTTCCCTGAAACGCGCCGCCGGCCGGAAAGCGGCCACTTCCGGCCCGGACGAGAAGACGGGAAGAATCGGCCCGCCGTCCTGGCCCTTGAGCAGGATCGGGCCTCCGTCGGAGCCACCCTCGTCCGGCCGGTCAACCGCCAGAACGACGGCGCCGGGCCGCTTGAGCTGTTCGGCGACGGCGTCGGTGGCGCCCTGGCTTGCCACGGCCCGCTTCAGGCCGACATTGGCCAGGCTCCCGGCCGCGAAGCTGATTTCCGGACGACCGAGGGCGCAGGCGGGGCCGGCGGGATTGATGTAGAGGTAGGCAATGTCCCGGTGGCCGTCGACGAACTTCAACAGTTCCTCGCCGGGCTGGACCCAGGATACCGGCGCCCCGGGCCGGCCCGTGGAGGCACGGAATTCGGCCAGCTTCTCCTGCGAGGTGAAGGCGAGCACGGACGGCGAACCGTGGACTTCGACGACGCTGATGCCCGGGTGCCCGGGGTTACCTGTGGCATCGAGCAACACTTCGCTGCCGATCAGGTGGCGCAACACATTGACGGCCGCCGTCTTCCCCGGATTCTCGCTGAATCTCGCCACGGCGTCGGCGACCAAGCGGTTATCCAGCCCGCGCCGGCCGGCCTGTTCCTGCCCGGCCGCTGATGCGGGCCCCTGGTCGGCCGGTTCTCCCAGACCGAAATCGGGCGCGGGCTGGTCGAAATTGAAGTAGGTGTCCAGGGAGTATTTCGGTTCCG
>NZ_JBNHHC010000031.1:0-71237 GCF_059091865.1 Arthrobacter sp. B0316-1-20
TCTCGGAACTGGCCGACGAGTACGACCCCTACCACGCCACCGGGGAACTGAACTCGCAGGTGGAGGACAAGGCCGCCGCCGTCGCCCGCGTGCTGGCTGACTTCGCCCCCACACTGGCCGCCGCCCCGGCCGCCGGCGGGACCGCCGCCACCGCCGCCACCTGCCCCGCCGCCTACGCCGGAGCCGGCGTGAGCGTGGACCGCCTCGACGGCACCACCGTCATCGCCGACGACGGCTCCTGGTGGTTCAACCTGCGCCCCTCCAACACCGAACCGTTCCTGCGCCTGAACGCCGAAGCCACCAACCCGGCGCTGCTCAGCACCCTCCGCGAACATGTCTTGGCCCGGGTCCGGAGCGGCACGTGACGGCGACCGGCATTGATCAGGACGCCGTGCTGGATCGTTTTTATGCGGTGATCCCGGCCGGCGGTACCGGGACGCGGTTGTGGCCGCTGTCGCGGGCAGCTGCGCCGAAATTCCTGCATGACCTGACCGGTTCCGGGTCCACACTGATCCGCGCGACCTACGCGCGCTTGGAGCCGTTGTGCCACGGGCGGACGCTGGTGGTCACCGGCAAGGTGCACCGCCAGGCGGTCTGCGACCAGTTGCCGGAACTGGAGGACGCCAACCTGGTGCTGGAGCCGGAACCGAAGGACTCGGCAGCCGCGATCGGCCTGGCCGCGGCGATCCTGCACCGCCGCGACCCGGGGATCATCATGGGTTCCTTCGCCGCCGACCAAGTGATCGCCCCGGTGGAAGAATTCCAGCAGGCGGTGCGCGAGGCGGTGCATACCGCGGCCGAAGGCTACATCGTCACGATCGGGATCACCCCGACCCACCCGGCCACCGGCTTCGGCTACATCCGCTCCGCCGGGGCACTGCAGGTGCCCGGGGCTCCGAACGCGCATGCGGTGGCCGAGTTCGTGGAGAAGCCCGACGAGCAGGTGGCGCGCGGATACCTGGCGACCGGCGAGTATTCGTGGAACGCGGGCATGTTCGTGGCCCCCGTCGACGTGCTGCTCAAGCACCTGGAGACCAACGAACCTGAACTCTTTGCTGGGCTGAGCGAGATCGCCGAGGCCTGGGACACACCGCAGCGCGGCGCGGTGATGCGCCGGGTCTGGCCCGGCCTGCCCAAGACAGCCATCGACTACGCGGTGGCCGAACCCGCGGCGGCCGCCGGCGACGTGGCGATGATCCCGGGGTCCTTCTCCTGGGACGACGTGGGCGACTTCGCCGCCATCGGCCGGCTGAACACCGCCAGCGAAACATCCGGGCTGACGGTGCTCGGCGACGGGGCGAGGGTCTTCGCGGAGTCCGCCACCGGCGTCGTGGTTTCCGATACCAAGCGGGTCATTGCGCTGATCGGCATCGAGGACGTCGTCGTGGTCGATACCCCGGACGCACTGCTGGTCACCACCAAGGAACACGCGCAGAAGGTGAAGTCAGCCGTGGAACACCTCAAAGCCAGCGGCGACACCGACGTCCTCTAGTGCCTCAGCGAGGCATACGCCCGAACTTGGTTAGCATAAGCAAGGCTGCACGCTTCATCACCCAACCCGGAGGACATTCTGTTGCCCATCAGGCATTTATCACAAGACGGAACGCCGAAGAAGCGGCGTAGGCGCGGCTCACGACGCAAGCGACGCCGTATTTTGGCTTGGACTGGCGTGACCGTAGGGGTATTGGGCCTACTCGCAGCCGGCGCCGGCTGGATCGCGTTCTCTGCTCTGCAGGTCAAAGACCACCTGGAGTCCAGCATGCAGCTGGTTCCTCAGCTCAAAAGCCAGCTGGCAAGCGGTGACACTGAAGCAGCGAAGAGAACGGTGGCACAGCTTCAGCTGCATACCAGCGAAGCCCGTGCGAAAAGCTCCACCCCACTGTGGCGCGCAGGGGAGATTATCCCTTGGGCCGGCAACAACTTTGCGGCGGTTGCCGACGTGAGCGTGGCTGTGGATAGTGTTGTCCAGAGCGCTGCGCCGCTGCTGGGGTCGTTCGACCCTGCGTTACTAGCCCCGCACGACGGCCGGGTTGACGTTGAGGCCCTCCAGAGCCTCGCACCTAGCCTGGAGCGGGCCGCCACCGTTGCCCGCCTTTCCTACGAGCAACTGGCACAGATCGACCAGACTGAACTTTTGCCGCAGCTAGCGGGTCCGGTGGTCCAGGCCACCGACCAGTTCGCACAGTTGCAGGACGCACTGGACGCGTCAGCTACGGCTGCAAGGCTTCTGCCGCCGATGTTGGGTTCGGACGGTGAACGCAACTATCTGCTGCTGGTCCAAAATAACGCAGAAATCCGCGCCACAGGGGGAATTCCGGGCGCGTTGGCGGTCATTAGGGCAACTGATGGTCAGCTTGAGATGAGCGAACAGGGCAGCGCATCTGACCTCGGCCAATTCAGACCTGCTATTGAAGTGGACTCGGAGCAGGAACGAATCTACACGCCACGCCTGGGCAGCTTTATGCAGAGCGTCAATCTGACCCCCGATTTCCCCACAGCCGCGGTGACTGCGAAATCTATGTGGGAAAAGCGGCACAGCAAAGCCAGCGTCGACGGGGTCATAGCGTTGGACCCAGTGGTCCTTTCAAACCTCTTGAAGGCGACGGGCCCCGTGGATCTGCCCGGTGCGACTGCAGCTGCTACCGAGGACCTCCCGTTACCTGCAACCTTGACCAGCGACAACGTGGTGAAGACGCTGCTTTCGGATGTCTATGCGGCCATCGAAGAACCGGCACTTCAAGATCAGTACTTCGCGGCAGTTGCGGGCCAGGTTTTCACAGCCCTGACCGAAGGCAATGCGGACCCGCAGCAGTTGATCAGAGCGTTGCAAGACAGCACTGCTGAGAACCGGCTGTTTATTTGGTCCGGCCATGACGAGGAACAAGCCACCCTCGAGCGGACGACCTTATCGGGAACGATAGACGGGCCATCCGGAGCTGCGAACGGTTTTGGATTGTACTTCAATGACGGAACCGGCGCGAAGATGGACTACCACGTTCAACGGAAGGCCCACTTGGTGCAACGCTGTGATGCGGGTGGGGGCAACCGATATGCAGTGGAAGTGACCCTCACCAATTCAGCTCCGAAAAACGCCGCCGACGCGCTGCCTGAATACGTCACCGGCGCGGGCGCTTTCGGCGTGACACCCGGAAACGTCCAGACCAATGTGCTTGCCTACGGACCAGCAGGTGCAGTGCTGAGAGGCGCGGAAGTGGACGGAAAGCCTAGCCCCGTCGGCTCCTACGTCCATGCCAAGCGGCCGGTCGGCGCAGTAACAGTCAACCTTGCTCCAGGTACATCGACCACGGTTTTCATCGAATTCTGGAACGTCAGCCCGCGAAGCCGTCTTGACTTGCAGGTCACACCAAGTGTGCAGCCTCTTGCTCAGGTCTTGGGAGCCCGTCAAGTTGATAACAGCTGTACAACATCTGGTTAATTTCATGCCTGAGCATGCTAAGCAGATTGTGCGATTGATAAAGCTGCTGCTATCTTCAAACAAGATAAAACGTTAGATCACCCGTGCGGGCCGCGGGGAAGAACTCGCATCATTGATCAGGGAGACATTACGTGAAGAAAACGATCGCCACCATTACTCTGGCCGGCGCCCTCGCCCTCTGTGGCGCCGGCGCTGCGCAGGCGAGCAACCTTAAGTACCCGGCTGATGAGGTCACATTCGGCGTCAGCGATGGATCGATCCAGCCTGGCGAATCGGTAACCATCACCGGCTCGGGCTTCTTCCCGAATGAGCAAATCCGAATCCACATTACTAACGACCAGCCGCAGGCGCTGTTGGGCGGAGGCGGCGGATTCGGTGGTGTTTCGGCAGGCATTGTCATGATTCCGGCTGCAACCATCGCCGACACCGTCACGGCCAACGACGCCGGAGAGTTCTCTTACGAGGTGACCCTTACCGAGGAGGGTGTCTACACCATCACGGCCACCGGTGTGGAATCCGGATACAGCCAGCAAACGCAGGTGACCGTCGGTGATCCGGACGGCACAGCCGGTGGCGGCGATGATTCAGACGGAGCTGCCGGCGGCGACGCCGGAGACGACGCCGACGGTACTGCTGGCGGCGACGCCGGAGATGACTCAGACGGCACCGGCGCCGGGGCATCCGAAGACGGCTTGGCTAAGACTGGCCTTGACAACAACGGCCTGCTGCTTGTGAGCGGAGCGGGAGTTTTGGCATTGGGTGCCGGTGTAACCGCAGTGGTGGTATCGCGCCGCAAGCGAAGCGCGTAACCTCGCTCGATTACTTCAAGGTGTAGGGCCGGAACCTCTTGGTTTCCGGCCCTACACACTTAATAGGTCAAGCGTTTATATTTTTGCTCTTATCCGATTCTACGCCGGAGCATTCCTGTCCGGCTCTCAGCTAGACTTGTATGGTTTGAGGCACGTACCGCTAGGGGAAGGGCTGCACCAGTCGCGTGGACAGCAATCACATTGAAGAACAACCGCAGGGGCTGGAACTCCGTGATTACCTGCGTGTCCTCAGGACTTACTGGCGTGGTATTACGGCCATCACCCTGACGATCACACTGCTTTCCTTTGCCTGGGCGATGGTGCAGGATCCGGTTTACGAGGCCCAATCCACCGGAATGGTGGTGGTACCCGCCAACGAAAACATCAACGCCCTCAGCGCCGACAACCTTGCCAAGTCCAAGGCAACGAGTTACGCCAGTGTGGCCAAGTCACGGCCTGTGGCCGAAGACGTCATCGAACAACTCAACTTGACCCCGAGCCCAGAGACGTTGATGAACAGTATCGAGGTCGAAACCCCCTTAGATACTGCTGAACTGCGTGTCACCGCGTCGGCGGGGAACGCCCTGGAAGCACGTGCCCTTGCCGACGCCTGGGTCACAGCCCTGACCCAACAGGTTGAAGCGCTTGAAGCCGGCGCTGAGGGCAGGGAAACTGGTACGGGCGTAAGGATCGTGCCGCTGGCTGAGGCTGGCCTTCCCGACTCCCCAGCATCCCCCAACTTGAGGCTAACGCTAGCGATCGGGGTGGTTCTCGGGCTTATGGCGGGTGTGGCCTATGCGCTAATTCGAAACCATCTTGACCGCCGCATCCGCTCGGCGGAGCGGCTGGAACGCGAGTTCGGTGTTGCCGTGATCGGAACGCTCCCGGAGGACAAGCGGCTTGCCAGTGCCAGGACCGTGGTAGAAACCGGCTCCGTTGCCGCCGACCGCGGAGCCCACGGACTCTCCGAGGCTCTCCGTGAGCTGAGGACCAACCTGACCTTTGTGGACGTTGACAACCCTCCTCGGATTATGGTGGTCACCAGCTCAGTGCCGGCAGAGGGCAAGTCCAGCGTGACAGCGAATTTGGCTGTGACCATTGCCGCCAATGGCCAACGAGTCGTGGTGGTGGACGGAGATTTACGCCGACCTGTGGTGACGAACATGTACGGTCTGGTCCCGGGTGCCGGCGTCACCGATGTCCTCAGCGGCAGCGCCACGCTGGAAGACGTCCTGCAACTGTGGGGTCCGGCACCGAATCTTGCCGTCCTGGGATCTGGCCGAGTGCCGCCCAACCCGACCGAGCTACTAGGCTCGCAGGCAATGATCGACATGCTTCAGCAGCTCGCCGACCACGCCGTAGTTCTCATCGATGCTCCTCCGCTTTTGCCGGTGACTGACGCCGCCGTTCTGTCGAAGATCGCCGATGGAACTCTCGTAGTTGTCCGTGCCGGTAGAACCACGGACGACGAGCTGGGGAAGGCACTGGGAAATCTCCGCCGTGTGGACGCCCACATACTGGGCGTTATCCTCAACCGGGTGCCCACGGAAGGGGCAGACGCAGCTCAGTACGGATACTACGGCCAGTACTACCAGGACGAGCAAGCCGTCCAGGAATTTGCACCGAAGAAGCGTAGGGCGCGGATGAAGTCGCAGGCGGCTCCGGCCCGCCGAGTCCGAACATCAATCCCAGAGGACGACTTTGAAGCAGTTCTCACTGGTGAGAGCGCGCCGATGCGACACCGCGGCTAGCCGAAGATGCACTGCAAGACGCCGGAATTCCCGCGCTGGCTGCGGGGTTCCGGCGTTTCGCATTTCGGTTGGACGGTTTCCTCTTCGCGCCCTTCTTCAAGGCGTTGTCATCGCTGTCCAGCACCAAAGGTTCTTTCCCCACGGAAATTCGCGCAGCATACGGGATTTCGACGCCTGTTACATCCGTCGCCTCAAAGACTGTGCGAAGGACGCCTCTTTACTCGGTGAACACCGCGTCGATCACGCCCTGAGCCCACTCCAGAATCTGCCGGTCGGCCAAGTCCCTGCCGCCAATCCTCGCGGTCTTGGGCTTGGGGATCAGGATAAAGTCAAGTGCGGGTTTCACCTGCGAACCCGGGTACATCCGGGTCAGCCGCATCACCTTGGACTCCGGCAGTGCCGCCGGTGCGAACTTGATGAAGTTGCCCTGCACCGCCACATCCGTCAGCCCGGCGGCCCGGGCCCGGACCCGGAAACGCGCCACGGCAACGAGATTTTCCACCGGTTCCGGCAGCTCACCGTAACGGTCGGTGAGCTCGGCCACCACTTCATCGATGGCTTCATCGGTTGCCGCCTGCGCCAGCTTCCGGTAGGCCTCCAGCCGCAGCCGCTCCCCCGGCACGTAGTCGTGCGGCAGGTGGGCGTTCACCGGCAGCTCGATCTTCATGTCGGCAACCTTCTGCTCGGTCTCGCCGCGGAAGTCGGCCACGGCCTCGCCGACCAGCCGGATGTACAGGTCAAAGCCGACGCCGGCAATATGCCCCGACTGTTCCCCGCCGAGCAGATTGCCTGCACCACGGATTTCCAAGTCCTTCAGCGCCAGCTGCATGCCAGCGCCCAGTTCGTTGTGCGCCGCCACCGCCTTGAGCCGCTCCAGCGCCACCTCGCCGAGCGGTTTCTCGGCGTCGAACAGGAAGTACGCATACGCGCGCTCCCGTCCGCGGCCCACCCGGCCGCGCAGCTGGTGCAGCTGGGATAGGCCGTACCGGTCCGCACGGTCGACAATCAGCGTGTTGGCGTTGGAAATGTCCAGCCCGGTTTCGATGATGGTGGTGCAGACAAGCACGTCGAACCGCTTTTCCCAGAAGTCGACGATGATCTGTTCCAGGCGCGACTCGCTCATCTGCCCGTGCGCCACTTCCACCCGCGCCTCGGGGACCAGTTCGCGTATCCGCGCCGCCTGCCGCTCGATGGACGAGACCCGGTTGTGCACGAAGAAGACCTGTCCCTCGCGCATCAGCTCACGCCGGATCGCTGCCGTCGTCTGCTTATCCGTGTACGGGCCAACGAAGGTCAGCACCGGGTGGCGCTCCTCCGGCGGCGTCGCCAGCGTGGACGTCTCGCGGATACCGGTCAGCGACATCTCCAAGGTCCGCGGGATCGGCGTCGCAGACATGGCCAGCACGTCCACGTTGGTGCGCATCTTCTTCAGCGCTTCTTTGTGTTCGACGCCGAATCGCTGCTCCTCGTCCACGATGACCAGGCCCAGGTCCTTGAACTGGACCTCCTTGGAGAGCAGCCGATGCGTCCCGATGACCACGTCGATGCTGCCGTTCTTGATGCCTTCCATGGTGTCCTTGGCTTCCTTGGACGTTTGGAAGCGGGACAACGCCTTGACCCTGACCGGGAACCCGGAGAAGCGTTCGCTGAAGGTTTCGAAGTGCTGCTGGGACAGCAGCGTGGTGGGCACCAGGACCGCCGCCTGTTTGCCGTCCTGCACCGCCTTGAAGGCAGCGCGCACCGCAATCTCGGTCTTGCCGTAACCCACGTCGCCGGAGACCAGGCGGTCCATCGGAACTTCGCGCTCCATATCCGCCTTGACCTCGTTGATGGTGGTCAACTGGTCGGGGGTCTCGATGTACGGGAACGCTTCTTCCAGCTCCCGCTGCCACGGCGTGTCCGGGCCGAAAGCATGCCCGCGGGAAGCCATCCGCGCCGAATACAGGCGGATCAGTTCGCCGGCGATCTCCTTGACCGCCTTGCGGGCCTGACTCTTGGTCTTAGCCCAATCGGAGCCGCCCATCTTGGACAGGACGGGGGTCTCGCCGCCCACGTACCGGGTGACTTGGTCCAACTGGTCCGTCGGCACGAACAGCCGGTCCCCGGGGGCGCCGCGCTTGGACGAGGCGTATTCCAGCACCAGGTATTCGCGCATGGCCTTGGTGGGTCCGGCGCCGGTTGAGCGCTGCACCAGTTCGATGAACTTGCCCACGCCGTGCTGCTCGTGCACCACGTAGTCGCCTTCGGTCAGCTGCAGCGGATCCACGGCGTTGCGCCGCCGCGACGGCATCTTCCGCATGTCCTTGGTGGAGCGCGCGGAGGCCCGGCCCAGCAGGTCGGCTTCGGTCAGCAGGCCGAGCTTCAGTCCGTCGAAGACGAATCCCTTGCCCGTGCTGGCCGTGGTGATTTCGATCATCCCGGGCTGCGGCTCGTTCTCCAGCGATTCCACCCGCGCGGCCGGGATCTGCGCGTCATGGAAGAGTTCGGCCATCCGCGAGGCGGGGCCGGGACCTTCGGTGGCCACCACCACGCGCCATTGGTCGCGCACGCGGGAACCAATGAACTCCATCATCTCGGCCACATCGCCTTGGTAGCCCCGGGGTTCCCGGGCCGCAATGGTCAACGTGTCGATGTCCAGCACGGTTTCGTCGTCCGGATTGAACGAGGTGATGGACCACCAGGACACCTGATGCTCTCCGGCCGCCGCACGCGTGTCCGCCAGGGAGCGGAAGCCGGCCTGCTCCAAATCCCCCTGCAGCGCCAAATCCAGCGGCGCGTCCCCGCCGTCGGACGCCGTGGCCCAGGCAGCGGCCAGGAACTCGTCGTTCGTGGTCTCCAGATCGTGTGCCCGGCTCCGCACCTTTTCCGGTTCAATGACGACGGCGATGGACCCGGGCGGCAGCTCGCCGACGAAGGGCACCATGGCATCCACCAGCACCGGCGACAACGATTCCATGCCTTCGACCGCGACGCCGCCTGCGATCTTTTCCAGCATGTCCGCCGCGGCCGGCATCTGGTCCTTAAGTTTTGCCGCACGGCTCATCACCGACGGGGTGATCAGCAGCTCACGGCATGGCGGGGCGTACAGCCGGGTGGGATGTTTGACATGTTCGCCGGCCAAGGACCGCTGGTCTGCCACGGCGAACCAGCGCATTGATTCGACTTCGTCGCCGAAGAATTCGATCCGCACCGGGTGGTCATCGGTGGGCGAAAAGACATCCAGAATCCCGCCGCGCACGGCAAACTCGCCGCGCCGGCTGACCATGTCGACCCGGGCGTAGGCCGCTTCGGACAACCGGCGGACCACATCGGTGAAAGCGATTTCGTCGCCGACCGCCAGCGAAACCGGCTGCAGCTCGCCCAACCCCTGGACCAGCGGCTGAAGTACCGCACGCACCGGCGCGACCACCACGCGCAGCGGCGCCGCACCGTCGTCGTGCTTGAGGCGGCGCAGCACCGAGAGCCTGCGCCCCACCGTGTCCGATCGCGGCGAGAGCCGCTCGTGCGGCAACGTTTCCCAGCTGGGGAACTCCTCGATGGATTCGTCCGGCAGGTAGCTCCGCAGCGCCGCGGCCAGGTCCTCGGTCTCCCGGCCGGTCGCCGTCACCGCCAGCACAACGCCACCGGTGGTCGACGAAGGTTCGACGGCTCCGCGTGGAGACCCTCCATCCTCCAGCCCCTGCACCATCTCTGCCAGCAACGCTGCCCGCAACCCAGGCGGTGCACCGATCTGCAGGTCCTCGCTGCGCTCGTCCACCGGCCGGGCCGACTGCAGCCGCACCTTGGCGAACGACGAGTCCTCGGCAAGGGCGGCCAGCAGTCCGTTCAAGCTCATGGTGGTTAATTCTCCCGGTCAGCGTGCAACACGAATACCCGAAGTTCGGCAGAACCCCGGGGTGACCGTTCAACTTTACCGCGATGCTGGACTCAGCGCAGTGCGACGTAGACCAATACAGCTAGCACGCAGACCGCCAGTACCGCTACAACGGTGTTCGCGATACCTCGCTGCCGGGCGGACGTGAGACGGTTCCACTTGCGGCGAAGATTCCGAAACATAGGCAGTCCCCCAGACTGATCGTGGTGTCGGCGCTGCGGGCCCCCTATGACGCCGCTTCCCCTGCAGCCAACGTACTAGCCGATGGGGACTGCCGGAACAGACGCCGCCGAACGTTACCCGGCTGTAATCTGCTGCAGGCACACCAGTATGATGAGTGCCGGACGATTGTTCTCAACCACACGGGAGTCTTCATGGCGCTCAGCGCTTCCACCACCCTGCCCTACCCCGCAGCCAAGGTCACCGAAACCTTTACCGACGAGGCGTTCCTGCGCCACATCAGCGAGTTGGTCGGTGGCTCCCTGGAGTCCGTGCAGCGCGACGGCGACGTGTCCGGCGCCTTCACCCTGACCGTGGTCCGCAAGGTTCCCAGCGCGCGGCTGCCGGAAATCGCCAAGAAGATGCTGGGCGACTCGCTCACCGTTACCCAGACGGAACGTTGGCAGGCGCCCGCAGCAGACGGCTCGCGGACAGCCGACGTCACCATGAAGGTGGCCGGCGCGCCGGTGGACGTCAACGCCGTCCAGCATCTGGTTGCCGACGGCGGCTCCACCCGCGTGGACCTGACCGGCGACGTGAAATCCTCCGTTCCGTTCCTGGGCGGGAAGATCGCCGCGGCCGCTGAACCCATGCTGGGCAAGGCACTGAACATCCAGGCGCAGCAGGCCGAGGCCTGGCTGTCCGGCCGCTCCTAACCCGGAAGCCGCAGAAGTGAACATTCCAGCAGCCCTGGCCTGGGTACTGATCCTCGCCGGAGTGTGGGCCCTGCTTGTCTGGGCGCCGCATCTTGTCCGGGTGTGGAAGGATCCCCGCTCCAAGGACGAGAAGGGGGCAATGACCCGCTACTTCACCATGCAGTTCATGAAGGCGTCCACCTCCATGATCCTTGGTGTTGCCACCTTGGTGATCGGCGTCCGCGGGCTGGCCGGCTAAATATGCGCAAACCGCGCGCGTGTACCTCTCCTCACTCAGATTTTGTAGGGTGAAGGCCCGACCGCTGACAGTCGTCGATTCCCGTGCAGGCTACCCAGATGGTACTGGCGAAAGCTACGCTAAGTCCGCTGCAGTTACGAGTCACGCTGACGTCCGATGCTCGGCATTAGGTGATCCGGCGTGATGCGTGTCACTTTCCGATCCGAGGGTCTTCCTTGCGCCCTTCCCCGCAAGGGGGACAGTGCCGCTGGGGTCCGGTCGAGGGAGATCCGGAGCAGCGCGACGGCCGGCGTGCTCGCACCGGGCGTGCTGGGGGTCCCCGTCAGGGACGGCTCAGCGAGTCACCCGGCGGCCCGATCCTCACCTCAGATTGCGGACCGGGACGAACGTGTAGCCGAGATCCTTGATGCCGGTGACCGTCTGCTCGAGCGAGTCGAGGCTCAGGTAGGGATGGAAGAAGAAGCTGGCCGTGGACTCCCTAACGACCAGTTGCGCTTCCGCCCGTCGGATGATGAACTCTGGATCCCGGATGGCGTTGTTGTTCTGCTCCTTCTCGGTGATGTAGCCGAGGTTCTCGGGGTACACCGTGGTGCCGTAGATGTCGTGGACGGTGTACGGGAAGTGCTGGCTGTAGTAGGACGTCGGGGTGATCCGCTCGCCCGAGATCATGCCGGCGTAGTAGTCCGACTGTTCGTACCGTGCGTCGTACACCTCGGCGATGGCGGCATAGGCGTTGACGGACGCCGCGTAGTGGGGGGTCTCGAAGACCGTCGGTGCGCCCAGACCGGCGTCGATCATCACCTGCCGGCCGTGCTCGATCCGGGCGACGTGCTGCTCGACACTGTCCTCCGGGACCGGGCCGATCTTGGTGATGTAGGACGCGACCTCGCACTCCCCGAACTCGTGGGGCGGCCGGGCGGTGTCCGTGCAGCCGTACTGGTAGAACTCGTAGTCCTCGCCCGTCCGGCCGCTGTACGGGTTGTCGAGGGTGCCGTACTGGTGGCTGGTGCCGTGCTGGATGAGGGTTCCGCCGCGGGCCTGCATGTACTTCAGCGCCTCGACCACCTGCGGGGTGTCGAGCAGGCTGAGCCCGTACCAGCCGTCCTTGTCCGGGGTGCGGGCCACGTGAACGGGCGTGACTGCCACCTGGAAGGGCACCCCTGCCTCGTGCAGGTAGTCGGCGACCTTCCGCAGGTCGTCGGGATCTGCTTCGGGGCCCACCTCCTCCAGGCGCAGAGCTGCTTGCCGCACCGGTTCCGTCCCGGGCGCGAGCAGGTCGTAGTACAGGTCCGTGAAGATCAGATAGAGGTCGTTCTGGTCGATGTAGTTGAGGGGCACCTCGGTCAAGTAGGTGAGGTGGCCTGATCTTACGGCCCAAGCCAGTCCGGTCGTCGGGGACCCGTCGGCGACGTCACACGGAACGGGGCGCTGCGGGTCACCGCACACGATGGTCGCGAGGACCTGGGCCTTGCCGGGGTCCACGACGCGCGGACTGTAAACGGTGTCGGAGTTCAGGGTGTTGCGGCGCACGGAGCGGTCCTCGTACGAGACGGCTTCCACCTGCTCGGTGCTCACCTCCAGAGGAGCAGTGGGGTCCCAGCCGTACCGGGACACGAAATCCTCGGTGGAGCCCGGCTCGTAGCCGACGAGGTCGTCGATGTTCTGCGCCACCCAGAGCACGGGCACGGTGCCCTCCCGGATGTCGGTGAGGAAGGCCTCCGGCGGTGCGGCCGCGTAGTCCGTCCCGAGGTAGACGACGGCGTCGAAGTCTTCCATCGTGTCCGCGGTGTAGTCGCCCACGACCGCGACCTCGGCCTCGCCGAAGTGCGTGGCCAGGTTCCCGGCGGCCATGCCATAGAGTTCCGCGTTCTCCGGAGCGGTACCGGTGCCGTCGTAGAGCACGAGCGTGCGCGCCCCGCCCGGTTGGCCGAAGCGCGGTGAGAACTCGGCGGTCTTCCCCGCCGACGCGTCGGCCCCGGAGTTCGTCACCGTGGTGTAGCGCTGAGCCAGCGGTGAGTTCTCCCCGTCGACGAGGCTGTCGTCGGTGAGGCCGAAGACGGCGCCGGCGGCGACCAGGGGCAGGGACACCAGGGTGGTCACCCAGCCCAGGCGTCCTCTCCTCGACAACTGGTGCTGCTTCTCCATGGCTCTTCCTCGCGTGTGGCGGCTCCGCGGACCGGCGTGGAGCCCGCGGCGGCGGTTCTCAGGCGATGGGGACGGCTGCTGCCCAGCCCCGGAACTCCTGCACGGTGTCGTCGTGTCCATAGTGGCGGGCCAGGGCCCGGACGGTCCGCTCGGCGGCGTGACCGTCGCCGTAGGGATTGAGCGCCCTCGCCATGCGCCGGTAAGTCCGTTCGTCCTCGATGAGGGTGGACACCGCGTCGACGATCGTCTCCTCGTCCGTGCCAACCAGTTGCACGGCGCCCACCGCCACCGCCTCCGGCCGTTCGGTGGTGTCCCGCATGACCAGCACCGGCTTGCCCAGCGAGGGCCCCTCCTCCTGCACCCCGCCGCTGTCGGTCAGGATGATCGAGGATCGCTCCAGCAGTGCGCAGAACTGTGCGTAGGGCAGCGGTTCCGTAACCAGGACGTTGGGGCAGTCCTGCACAGCCGGCAGGATCGCCTCGCGCACCAGGGGATTGCGGTGCGCCGGGAAGACGAAGTCGTGGTCCGGGTGCGCTGCGGCCAGCCGGGCGATCGCCCGGCCGACTTGGCGCAGCGGTTCTCCCCATGACTCGCGGCGATGTGCCGTCACGAGCACCACGGGACGTCCGGCCGCCAGCCGCGCGCCCAGTGCGGGGTCCTCGATCCTCGGCCGGGAGGCGACGGTGATGAACAGGGCGTCGATGATCGAGTTGCCCGTCACCACGATCGAGCCGGGAGTGATGTTCTCGCGCAGGAGGTTGTCCCGCGCGGCCCAGGTCGGCGCCAGGTGGAGGGACGCCATCTGGCCGGTGAGGCGACGGTTGATCTCCTCGGGGTAGGGCGAGTACTTGTTGCCCGTCCGCAGCCCCGCCTCGGTGTGCACCACCGTGACGCCGGCGTAGAAGGCCGCCAGGGACGCGGCGAAGGTGGTCGTCGTGTCGCCCTGCACCAGGACCGCGTCCGGTCGGTCGTCCTGGAAGACCTGCGCCAGTCCCAGCAGCGTCCGCGTCGTGATCTCGGTCAGCTTCTGACCCGCGGCATGGATGTTCAGGTCCCGGTCCGGGACGATGCCGAAGGACTGGTTGACCTGGTCCAGCATCTCGCGGTGCTGGCCCGTGACGACCACGCGGATCTCGAAGCGCGGATCGTCGCGCAGCGCGATCACGAGAGGTGCCATCTTGATGGCCTCGGGCCGTGTGCCGTAGATCGCCATGACGGAGATGGGCGTCCTGGAGGATGAGTGAGACATGGGTTGCTCCTGGTGCGATGGGTGTCCGGTGGGCCCGAAGGCCCTGGTCAGTCGGAGGCGGCGTCGAGGATGTCCAGGTCGGTGAAGCGGACTCTCGCGTCCTCGGTGTACAGGCCGATGGTTCCGCCGCGGTACGGTCTTTCGTCGTCGGTGATGGTTGCGAGCTCCCGCCCGTCGACGCTCACCGTCATGCGGGGCCAGTCGTGCTCCACGCGCACGCGGTAGTCCTGGCCGATGGGGAACTGCGGTTCGGAGCCGGTGGCGATGAACCGCTGGTTGCCGGGGTAGGCGGGGTCCTGCTTGGAGATCTCCCACCCGTTGGGCTTAAGCGCCACGGCGTAGAAGTGCTCGTCGTCGCGGAGGTTCCACAGCACCCAGCCCACCTCCCAGACGTTGGGCGGGCCGTCCCGCACCTGCGCCTCGGTGTGCACCGTCACCTCGAAGGTGGGGTCGGTGTAGGAGCGGGTGGTGTGCACGAGACCGCCGTGGGTGATGTCCGCGGAGCCGGCCGACTTGGGATGGAGCACGACCTCCTCGTCGTGGCCCGAGGCCTCGCCGTTACCGGTGTACATCACGGTCCACCGTCCGATGACCTCCCCGTCCGACCAGGGGCCGGTGTGGCGCTGGCCCAGCCCGACGGCGGCGACGGCGGCGATGGAACCCACGAGCAGGATTGTGCCCCCGAGCCACAGTGCTGTCCTCATGCCGGTGCCTTTAACGGGTGATCCAGCTCCTGCGCGGCCGAGTCCTGGTCGTCGGTGGTCCGGTCCGTCTTCGCCCAGGAGTTCCGGCCCGCGAGGGAGCGAAAGGCAGCTTTCCACCCGGCGACATACCAGAGGACGGCGTAGCCGACGTAGACGTGCAGGAGCACGAGGGCGCTCAGCGGCCCGAAGCCGTGACCGCGTTCGAGGTGCCAGTAGACGGCCCCGAACATCAGCGCGGGTCCGAACGCCACGGCGTAGGCCGAGACCCACCACCACGAGAAATCCAGGGACCCCGTGACGACGCCAATGCCGATGCTGACGATCCACAGCAGGAAGGCGGCGCTGAGGAAGGAAGCGAGCAGGATGAGGTAAGGGCTGGTCAGGTGGTAGAGCAGGTCCACGCGGCGCGCGCCGGTCAGGTCCCGCAGCACCCAGGGGACCAGCGTCCAGGACTGCAGATGCCCCTGGAACCACCTGGTCCTTTGTTTGACCCAGCGCCGGGCGTCCACGAGACCCTGCTGGTGCACGGCCGAGGTGGAGCAGAAGTCTATGTTCCACCCCCTGATCAGCAGTCGCACGCCGAGGTCGAGGTCCTCGGAGAGACTCCTGGACCAGGGTGCGGGGCCGAGACTGATGAGGGCCGAGAGCCGCACGAACTGCCCGTTGCCACCCAGCCCCACGCTCCCCAGGTGCCGGCGGCCGCGTTGGAAGACCTCGGTGTAGAGCACGAACTCGATGTCCTGCATCCGGGCCAGCAGGTTCTGGTGGCGGTTGTTGATCCGGACGCCGATCTGGACGGCGCCCAGCCGGGGATCGGCGAAGAGCGGCATCACTTCGTCCAGGGCCTGCGGCTCCATCCGCCCGTCGGCGTCCACGACGCAGACCACGACGTCCGAGGGGTCGGTGCAGGGGCCGAGCGCCCCGGAGCGGATGTGCCGGATCGCCGCGTTCAGCGCTTCGCCCTTGCCCTGCCGCGCGGTCGGCAGACGTCGTTGCAGCAGGCTGACCCGGGGATCGGGGTGGGCCCGCACGATGGCCGCTGTGCCGTCGTCCGAGCCGTCGTCGATCACCAGGACCTGCATCCGCGGGTGGTCCATCTCTACGAGCCGATCGAGGCTTGCGGCGATGACGCGTTCCTCGTTGAGACAGGGCACCACGAAGATGACGGCCTTCTCGGCCGCGGTCGCGGGGAAGGTCACCGCTCGACGTCGCGCGTACGCCGGTTCGAACCGGGACAGGACGAGCATCAGCACACCGTACAGAACCGACAGGAGCACCAGGCTCACGGCCAGGATCAGGACGAAGTCGATGCGCTGGCCGTACAAGATCATCATGGTCTTGGTTCCCTACTCCCGTGCTCCATGGCGGTCGGCCGTGGAGTCGACGTGCCACAACGGTGTCGCGGGCTGCGGACCGCCCACTGCGGCCGGCCTGTTGTGCGCGAGGCGCCGGCGGACGGAGCGAGCCGTGCTCAGAAGGCCTGACACCACGACGGCGCCGAGCATGAAGAGCAGGTAGGACAGGAACAGCGTCATCGAGACCATCAGCAGGAATCGTCCTCCCATCTGGAGCCCCGACTGCGCGGCCTCCGCCGACGTGAGAGCGCCCATGGGCGTGACAAAGTACGGCATGTGAGGTGCTCCTCGGACCCGAAGTCGATCCGTTCCCCCGATGGATCGGTGGGCCCATCCCCCCGGACGGACCAACGGATTCATCGTCAGCATCCGGTTCACACCTCCGCCACTGCTTCTCGCGCGGGGACGGCGAGCCTGACTGCCCCGGATGGCCCTCGGCAAAGAAGAAAAAGGAACACGGTCTGCCTCCAAATCACAAACGGCTTGAGATTTGTACAGCTAAGTTCCGGAGCCGTGACAAACGCGTGACTGAGGCATGATCGCCGGCTGGAGCGTTCTTAACAGACAGGGCAGTCTGCACGGAAAGCTCAGGGCTACGTGTTACTACTCCTGTGCCTCGGCCAGTCCCTGGTACCAATCGGTCACATGCGCCAGGACTGTGTCCAGGTCAGCGGCATAGCTCGTTGTCGCCTCGGAGTCATCCTCAGTCCGGGAGGAAAGGCGGGCCCGGAGCGGCTTCGCGTGCTCGGCTTCACGCCACACGTTGATCACCAGAGTGCCCGGGTTACTGGAAACTATGCCGCCGTCTGACGCCTCAGAAGCTGATTCGACTGTCAAAGATTTGCTCCTGCTAGTCGTCGATACAAGGCAACTGCTTCACAGTCCCCGTGTCGGATAAGGTTTCCAAGATCAAGTCTTATCACGGGAACCTAAAGAAGCAGGCTCCTGCACGACACCGATATAACACCTTTTGTAAGCCATTCCATAGTTTCGGAAATGTCCGCCGTTTCCCCCGAGGAACCATGTCAAGATGCCCGCTTGGATCGATGGTGGAATCATTTGATTTTGCCCGGACGGGCAGTGGTCTAGTGCCTTGTTTTGGGGTGGTCAGGGCGAGCAGTTCGGCGCAGAGTGCCTGGACCTGACGTTTGGATGGCGGCCGGATTCAGCGGCGTGTTTTCCTTGATCAGCCTCGTCTTGACGGCTTTGCGGACCGTGCCTTCGTCGGCGAGGGTGCGTTGGTACGGGGGTTGCCGGCGCGTCGTACTTCTTACTGATCTTGGCTCCATTCCGTTCCTCTTTTTGACCAGCTTCTGCTGCGCACTGAAATGGTTCGTGAGCAGCCGTTGGAGCGCCCAGATCCTGTTCAGCAACTCCAACTCGGCAGGAGTGTCGTAGAGGTGGTACCCGACGGTCTGGCGCACGTTGTGCCAGTTCTTCTGCTCGATATGCGCCCCGTCTTTCTTGTTCCCGGAACGGGACCTGGTGAACGTCAGTTCCTCTTGTTCACACCATCGGAATTTCGAACCTTTGTCCGAGTCGATGCCAAGGATCGGGAACGGGAACTTTGCGGTAGCTTCCCTAATGGCAGCGAAGGCCCATTTCTAGGCCTCGTTTTCACCGAGACGGTCTCTGTCCAACCGCTGGCGATGTCAGCGATGTCCAGGGTGAAACAGAACTGGCCCTTGGAGTTGCCGCCTTCATGTCCGACCAGATCGATCTCTACAAATCTCGGTTTGGCGTCGTCCCACTCGGCCCAGGTCCTCATCGGAATCGAGTCCTTCAGCAGTGTCCCGGGCTTGGTATGCGACCGTCCCCGCGGTTCCGGTTTCGCCCGCTCGGCCTTCAGCCTGCGGTCGATCGTGGCAGGGTCGATCTTCAGCAGCAGTTTCGCGGTGCTGTCATCGATCTTAAGTTCCTCGAACCGGCGCAGCCTCGGGACCAGGTCCGGCAGTGCCGCTGCGAGCAGGCGGCCGCACGGGTGCCCTGGACCGCCCAGCAGAACCGCAGCGCCTCGGTCACCGGCTCGCCGTAGAGCGGCGGCCGGGTCCGGCGTAGCTTGACCGGTTTGAGGGCCAAAGCCTGCCGCAAGGCCTTGCGGGCATGATCGCGGTGCCATCCGGTCAGGGGGCACGAGCACCGCTGAGGCAGACGCGCCGCTACGCGGGCATCTTTGATGAGTCAACGCGTTCCCTTTCCATGGGCTTGCTAATGGGGTACTTTGTCTCAAACAAGCAGAAGGACGGACTAGAAGCGTCGCTTGCCTGCCAACGGCGGCAGAACGTGTGCGTAAAACTGGTGAGCTAGCAGTGCTCACCATCGCCGGCGTCCATGGGGGGAGCCGCAGGGTATGCGTCACGCGAACTTCTTTTGCCGTGCACGTGATTTAGCGCTTGTTGGGGGAAGGTATGGCGCAGGACGATGACGGACAGTTCAAGTTAAATCTTTTTCAATGCTTCCAGTTGTGGCGGGACGGGACAGAAATCCGCGTCGCGTCGCGGCAGCAACGGTTGATAGCTGCCTTGGCCATCTATGGCCCCCGGCCCCGTCGTTACTACAGCGGCCTTTTGTGGCCGGACAGACCAGAAGCACGTGCAATGGAAAGTCTACGAACATCCGTCTACTTGACATCCAGCCAGGTTCCGGGGCTTTTGGTAAACGACGGCCAAGTGCTGTCTTTGTCAGACCGCGTCACTGTTGACCTGCACGATGTGGTCAATAAGGTCAAGCGTCTTGGCGAATTTGGCTCGGAGTTATCGGACGATGCTTGCCTCGCGTGCCTGCACTCCGGAGATCTGCTGCCGGGCTGGTACGACGACTGGGTGTTCCTTGAGCAGCAGCGGCTGCGGAACCTACGACTGCGCGCATTCCTTATGCTGGCCCGCCGCTGGATCGACGAAGGCGACGTTCACAAAGCTGTCGAAGCGGCCGAGAGCGCCCTCGAGCTGGAGCCGCTGCATGAAAGCGCCGTCGCGCTGCTCATCAACGCGGAGCTGAAGGCGGGAAACCGTGCCCGTGCTTTACGCACATTTCAGGCTTTCAGGACCAATTTGGGCGTTGAGTTAGGAATAGAACCATCGGAGCACCTCGCGAGAGTTGCTGCGGGTATCAATTCGAACAGAACGTAGCCTCCACCGACTACAAAGACACGCTGCTCGTCGACCGGCGCGCCATTACGGCGACGGCATCGCTTCATCACATTTATCAAGGTCCTCGATTCGAGAACCAGAGACTGCAGCTGCAGCGGGGCTCGTCAGTTCGCCGCCAGCAGCGCTTCCTCCAGCGCAACCCAGGCCAGCATGGCGCACTTGACCCGTGCCGGGTAGCGGGAGACGCCGGAGAGCGCGGCGGCGTCACCGAGGATTTCTTCGTCGGCCTCGATGCTGCCCCGGGAACGCATCAGTTCGCGGAAGTTGTCCACCACTTTGAGCAGTTCCTCCCGGTCCATGCCCTGGGCCAGCTCGCTGAGCACCGACGCGGACGCCATCGAGATGGAGCAGCCCTGGCCGTCCCAGCTGATGGCGGAAAGCGTGATTGCAGCGCCGTCGTCGTGCACGGCAGCCCGCAGCGTGATTTCGTCCCCGCAGGTGGGATTGAGCATGTGCGACTCGCCGGACTTGTCGCCCGGCGGCGGATCGGCCAGCGGCGACCCGTTCCGTTTTTTGGCATGCTCCAGAATGATCTGCTGGTACAGCTGCTGCAGTTCCGCGCTCACGTTAGTTGGCTCCAAAGAACGGGCGGACCCCGGCGACCGCGTCCAGGAAAGCGTCGACGTCGTCCGTGGTGTTGTACAGGTAGGTGCTGGCCCGGGTGGTCGCCACCAGGCCCAGCCGCCGGTGCAGAGGCTGCGCGCAATGGTGGCCCACGCGCACCGCGATGCCCTTGTCATCCAGGAACTGCCCCACATCGTGGGCGTGGACGCCGTCTACATCGAACGCTGCCAGCCCGATCCGCTCGGCGCCGGCGGCGGGTCCGAGCACGCGGACACCGTCGATGGCCTCCAGACCGGCTACCAGCCGCTGTCCCAGCTCCGTTTCCCACGCATGGATCCGATCCATGCCCGTCTCCCGCAGATAGTCCACGGCCGCGGCCAAGGCCACTGCCTGCGAGATCCGCTGCGTCCCGGCTTCGAAGCGCTGCGGCGACGGCAGATAGTTAGCCCTTTCCATCGTCACGGTGGTGATCATGGAGCCGCCGGTCAGGAACGGCGGCATCGCGTTCAGCAGCTCCGCCTTCCCATACAGCACGCCGATCCCGGTGGGACCGAGCATCTTGTGCCCGGAGAAGGCAGCGAAGTCCACGTCCAGCGCCTTCATGTCCACGCCCATGTGCGGCACCGACTGGCACGCATCAAGCACGACGGCGGCGCCCGCCTTCCGCGCCAGCCGCACCAAAGCGTCAACCGGGTTGATGGTTCCGAGCACGTTGGAGGCGTGGGTGAACGCCACTACCTTAGTGCGCGGGCCAATGATGTGTTCGGCCTCGTCGAGGCGCAGGGCACCGGCGTCGTCCACCGGGATGTAGCGCAAGGTGGCACCGGTGCGGGAGGCAAGCTCCTGCCACGGAATCAGGTTGGCGTGGTGCTCCATCTCGGTTACCACCAACTCATCGCCCGGCCCCAGGACGAACCGCGATGCTGCCTCCCCGCCGCGTCCAACGCTGGCGTTGGAGAAGGCGTAAGCAACCAGATTGATGGCCTCGGTGGCGTTGGACGTCCAGACCACTTCGTCGATGCCGGCATTGATGAAGCCGGCGACGATTTCGCGCGCATTCTCGAAGGCGTCCGTGGCCGAGACCGCCAGCGTGTGGGCGCCGCGGTGCACGGCAGCATTGCGCTGTTCGTAAAACTCCTGCTCGGCCTCCAGCACGCACACCGGGTTCTGCGAGGTGGCGCCGGAGTCCAAATAGACCAGTGGCGAGCCGTTGACCGACTGGCTGAGGATCGGGAAGTCGTTGCGAATGCGCCGGGCCTCGGCGTCGTCGATCATGCCGGCGGCATGTCTGAGCGTTGCGGGTGTGGAAACCACAGACACCTTGGGGTGCTCCTTGGATCGATGATGGGAACCAGTTGTCCCGCACGTGCCATGAGCCGACATTACGCAAGACAAGTCTGAGCTAATCATCCCACTTCCGCCGATGGTGGTCACGTGAGTGCTGCCTTACCCGGAGATACCACTGCCCCAACCCACTTATTGCTCACCCGTCCCGAGGCGCTGTCCATCGGCATGATCATTCCTGCGGCGGGCGCGGCCAGGGGTCCTTGACGAGGTCATGCCGGGTCGGCGTCGACAACGGCTTCGGGGGTGCAGGCTAGTAAGCCCCGTCTTTTCCGACTACTGCCTTGGCGGTCTTAATCATGATGGTCAGGTCACCGGCCAAGGACCAGTTCTCCACGTAATAGAGGTCCAGCCTGACGCTCTCTTCCCACGAGAGGTCGGATCTGCCGCTGACCTGCCACAGGCCAGTGAGGCCAGGACGAACGAGAAGCCGGCGGTGGGTGTATTCCTCGTAGCCTTCCACCTCGCTGGGCAAAGGCGGCCGCGGCCCAACCAGAGACATGTCCCCCACGAGTACATTCCACAACTGTGGCAGTTCATCGAGCGAATAGCGGCGGAGGAAAGCCCCGACCTTGGTGATCCGGGGATCACTCTTCATCTTGAACAGCACACCGCCGCCCTCGTTATGAGCCGCCAACTCTTGCAGGCGATCTTCGGCGTTGGGAACCATGGAACGGAACTTGTGCATGCGGAATCTGCTGCCCCGGACGCCCACCCGTTCCTGATGGAAAAAGACTGGACCGGGGCTGTCCAAGCGTACCGTCAGGGCAATCAGCAGCATGAGCGGCGAAAGAACCACCAGTCCGAGCGCGCTGGTGACGATGTCCAGCAGGCGCTTCCAGGCGTATTTTGACCCCTCGTAGTTGGGCATCTCGACGCTCATGAGCGGCAGGCCCTCTACCGGGCGCCAGTGAATGCGCGGGCCCGCGATATCCACCAGACGGCTGGCCACAACCAACGATGCCTGCGTGGACTCCAGCTGCCAGCTGAGCTCCTTGAGGTAGCGCTGGCTCTCGGCTGGCGAGCCGGCCACGATCACTGTGTCGAAACCCTGTTCCTCGACCAAGCGGACTACGTCTTCCGGCGCTCCAACGATCGGAATGGCCGGCCCCTCCGGCAAATCGACCTCCCTGTCAACGGCAGACCGGACTGCCGCCCCGGCCAGAAGGTAGCCCGATTGCGGGGTCTTGAGGACCTTCCGCGCTACGTATCGAACGTCCGGCATCTGGCCGACAATCAGGGCGCGATCCATATATTCGCCCCGTCCGCGTTTCCGGAGCAGCATCAGCCGCCAAAGATGCCGTGTCAGCAACAGTAGGACAAGACCCACGGGCAGCGCGATGGCAAGATAGCCGCGCGCAATGGGGAAATCCACCAACATGGTGCCAATGGCGAAAACGCCGAAGGTCCCCATGGTGGCATTGATGACACGACGGTATTCGTCGTTCCCGATTGCCAGTACGGGCAACGCACGGCTGCGCGTCATGGCCAGCGCCGACAGCCATAAGCCAGCCAGAAGGAGTGAAACTATCCAGTAGGCACGAGGCCCGCCGAGAAAGGTGAGGTCCTCCTCGGCGACGCCAAAGCGAATGAGTTGTGCGACGAGCAGCGACCCGACGACCACAATCAAGTCGCTGGCCACCAAACGGCGCTGAAGGACCCGCCCCCATGGCCGCGAGGGCATGGTTGCCGGCGCGGCGCCGCCCGCGGATGCGGTACTGCCCTCCGCCTGCTGCCGACCGGGTGGATCGATTAACGTTTCCTCCCGCACCGATACTGCCATCCCCCACTGCCTTCCAAGGTATTTAGTGCTGCCCCAGCCGAGTCGATATCAATTCTACTAACTATGGGATAAACGATTCCTCTACCGCGAGCAGTCGGTCAAGAGCGGGCACCAGTTCGCGGCCCATCTGCTGGTACACACTATCGTCCCGGCGGTAGGGGTCCACGACGTCGTCCTCGCTGGGATCCATGGCGCGCGTTTCAAAACGCTTGAGCGCAGCCAAGTGTGGTAGCCGCTTCCAGCGGACTTCGACCTCCTCGGGCGCCGTGCCGCCAGGAATCTCCAGCTCAGGATCGTTCTGCACTGCCTCCAGCATCCGTGCCAGTTCGCGAACCGTAAAGGTGCGCTTCAGCAGGCGCGGAGCCAGATTCAAAACCCGGTCGCGGTGTTCGGTGGACATTGCGAGCACCAGCGTTGGGTCGGCCAGATGCTGTTCCGTGAGATGGCGGGCGACAAAGCCCTCCGAAACTCCGCCGAAGACGTGCAGCAACCCCGCGGCACGTGCATCCATCGGCGCTCCAGCGAGTGCCTGGATGCCGGCGCTGCTGACCTCAAACATCCCCGGCCTCACGTCATCGAGTCGGGATTGAAGCAGGCGCTCAGCCATAGGCGACCGGCAAACATTGCCGGTGCAGACAGTCAAAATCCGGATCATATTCGAACTCTAACCCGTCCTCGTGGCCCCCCATACACACGCAACACTCCCGTGGTCGAGCTGAGCATGTCTTTGGCACATCCTGAGGAGTTCCTGCGTAGTAATCCGGCCACAAACCTTCACATGTGGTCCGCAGCCTCGCAGGCTCACAGGTAGTGCAACGGGGTGCTCATGAGTAGCCCCGCATGGAAACGAGTAGTTACTACGCGTGTTCCGGGCGAAGGCCGTCCCTAGGGTAGGAAGCGTCGTCTGGGCCTGGGGGCCGGCTCCTAAACAGAGAGCTAATAGCGGGCGGGCTGGGGAGCCCGGCTGTCGGGCGGTCGCGACCATAAGCGATTGATCTTTGGGGAACTGATCATGCACACCTTTTTCTTTGGCGTACGCAAAAAACGTCGGCGGGCTCGCCATATGTCTCCGAACCCAAAGGTGCCGCATCGCTCGGTTCCCGTCTTCTTTGACCCAACAGGCAAACGGTGGAGGAACGTACTCACTGTCCTCGTTTTCCTGCTCACCGCTACGTCCGGAGTCGTCGCTTGGGCCGGGCCTGCCGCAAGTACTCCCACGTGGATTCCCGCGGAGAACCAACATGCGGATTATCCGGAAAAGCTGTTGTCCACTTGGGACGACGAGAACATTCCGCTCATCGACGGGGCAGACCGCTCTATCTTCTCGCGTATTTCCATAGTGAAGCGTGTGGACGGCAAGGTCCTGCTCACAGACCCATTCAGCACGAGGATTTTCCGTGAAGCCACCGACGCTGAAGCGGAGGAAATCGGCGAGGCTCCCTATGTTATGGAACGCTTTGGGTCTCCGCCGAAAAAGCAGCTCATGCTGACATTCGACGATGGTCCCAGCGCCTATACGCCGGAGCTTCTGGACATCCTGTCCCGCGAAGGGGTGCCGGCGACGTTCTTCAGCATTGGAGAGAATGTCGTCCAGCATCCAGACATCTTGTCTCGCATCCTTCGCGAAGGCCACATGGTGGGTAACCACACCATGACCCACATCGACTTCTATGAACATGACACGGCGCGTGACCGGGACGAAATAATTGGAACTGACCGCATCATACGTTCGCTCGGGGGGTATGCCACGCGCCTCTTTCGATTGCCTGAGGGGGACCCAGACAACAACGCCTTGGCTGTCCTGGAGGCCCAGCAACTCGGTTATCTGCACGTTGACTTCGATCTCGACACGTTGGATTGGAACTACGAACCGGGCCAGACGATTCCCCAGCCAGAGCTTGACGGGGAAGGGCACGTGGTACTGCTCCACGACGGCGGCGGAGACAGATCCGCGACCCTGACGCTGGTTGAGGATCTGATAAAACAGGCCAAGGACCAGGGCTACACCTTCACAACGATGGCGCCGATCCTGCCCCCCAGCTTCCAACCCGTGGATTCCCACCCTGCAGAAGCCGTGGATCATCTGACCGCAGGGTACAACATTGCGTATTGGTCGGCCACCAACGATGTGATTACGTGGTTGTTCTGGTTCGGCATTGGCTCTCTCGCCATCATGACCACCGCCTACATCATCCTCGCGATCATCGGTCATCGTCTGCAACAGAGGAAAAGGTGGCCGGAACTCAAGGACGCAGCCCTGCCTCTAGTCAGTGTGATCTTGCCGGTATTCAACGAGGAACCCGTGGTCTTGAAAACGCTTCAGGCGCTGAAAGCCAGCGACTATCCTGCCTTGGAAGTGATTGCCATCGATGACGGCTCAACGGACAGCACTTTGTCCGTGATGCGTAGTTACGCCAGGGACTGGAGTGCTCTAAGGGTCTTGACTCAGTCGAACGCCGGCAAGTCTGCTGCCAGCAACTTTGGCATCTCCCAGGCTCGGGGGGAAATCATCGTGACGCTGGACGGGGACACGATCTTCGAGCCCCAAACCGTACGGATGCTCGCCCGGCATTTCTACGATCCTGACGGCGGAAACAGGGTGGGCGCCGTTGCAGGCCATGTGAAAGTGGGGAACCGACGCAACATCCTGACCGCCTGGCAGTCGCTGGAATACATTTCAGGAATTTGCGTCACACGGATGGCCGAGGGACTTGCCGGCGTCATCTCGATAACGCCTGGCGCCTGCGCCGCATGGCGGAAGGAAGCCTTGGACGTAGTCGGCGGCTATTCGCATGACACCTTGGCCGAGGACGCAGACCTGACCCTGTCCATTCACAGGCTCGGCTACCGCATTGTGCAGGAGAACCGCGCTGTCGCCTGGACAGAGGCGCCCATGACCGTGCGCGGCCTTGCCAAACAGCGGCTGCGCTGGACCTATGGAAACCTGCAGGCGCTGCGCAAGCACCACGACATGCTCCTGCGCCCCCGGTACGGGCTGCTCGGCATGGTCGCCTTGCCGTATGCGTGGCTCTCCACCCTGGTGCCCTTGGTGTTCATGCCCCTGACAGTGCTGGTAGCTGTACAGAGCGCCGTTGAAGGCAACTGGCACTCCATTGCCTTGTTCGCGATCTTCGTTGCGGGAACCCACTTCACCATCTCAGTGATCGCGCTGGCAATGGTCAAGGAGAGCATGTGGCATCTGCTGATGGTGCCGATTTACCGGCTCATCTACGAACCGCTTCGTGCCTACCTCCTCTATGCGTCGCTGTTCCAAGCGTTGCGAGGCAAAATGGTGGGTTGGTATAAACCCCAGCGGACCAACTCGGTTGCCATGCCCACCGTCGCGACCGGCTAAGGGAGAGTGCTGGAGTAGCCGTTGCCGAGGATTGCGGAGAAGTCCCCCGCATCCTGGGCAACGCTGCTGCATGTATTTGAGGGCACGCTTTGGTCGGATTCTTCAGGGCTGCAGGGCCGATCACGGTTCAGCGACCAAAGAGATATCCTGCCCAAGCCTTTTCCACGGGCAAATTCGTTCAGCCCTTCAGCAGCAGACAGGTCGAACACATCGGATTCGACGTCGTTGTGGCCGATCATGGGAGTCAAGCCGATTTTCTGCCAGATTTCCCGGTCATCCAACTGTTGTCCGGTCTCCTCGTAGAGGACCGCCAGTTGATGATGGGTGGCCTCAGCGGCGTCGATCGAGGCGTGGAGCATTGACTGACCGTCGGCCCTGCTGCCGCCGAAGTTCATGGTCATGATGTTCACTCCGGCCAGGTCCACGCCGGCGGCGAGGAACGCCTTCACAACCGCAGTGCCCGGATCCGTCAGTCCGGTGGGAGTAACAGGCAGGGTCAGCCAAACCCGCAGCGGGTTTCCCTGGTCCCGCTCGCGCTGCAGTTGGGCTATGGCTTCTGCGCGTTCTGTTCGGGACTCCCCTGACGTTAGTGCTTTGCCTTCGACGTCCAGGTCTATGGTGTCGATATCGTAGCGCTCAATGACGCTGCGGTAAGCGTTGAGGAGCTCAGTCCGGTCGGTACAAACGGTGGCCAATTCATCTCCCAGCTGGCCTCCGAATGAAATGGAGACCCCGCCGCCTTCCTTCCTCGACCGCTGGATACGCTGGTCCAAATCGAGTTTCGTGGCTGCTTGATCCAATGAATAATAACCACCCCACGAGGGCACACAGGGTTGCGTCGCGTCAGCCACGATGAAGGACAACATAGCGCCCGCAGCTGAACTGTTCGGCGGACGATCAAACTCATAGGATGACGGCACGGTGACGTCCACATACCCCGTGAACCAGGGGGTTGAGATATTCTGCTCAGCACTCGTTTCGAGTGCAGCGCAACCAGTGGCCGAAACTGCGGCTAGGGAAACCACCCCAGCCCCCCAATAGGCCTTGGTGCAGCGTCGGAAAAACGGACTGCTCATCGTCGATCCCCATCGTCGTCGACCCAAGCTGGTGCCTGCCTAGGTGGCTCATTTGCTGCCAGTCTAGCCGCTCCGTTCGAACCCGCGATAGAGATCGGAGCCCTGTACAAAGCCCGCCCCACTCGCTAGGAATGAAGAACAAGAAATATTGCACCGGCACCTCTCCAGGAGTCCCATGAGCGAAGATCACCAGCCGGCCGACCACGGCGAATTGCGCCGGATAGCCGAGGAATCGTTCGGTTGGAAAGTCCTCCGCGAAGGACAGCTGGACGCCATGGCTGCGGCCGTTCGCGGCGGGGACGTGCTGGCAGTGATGCCTTCGGGGCACGGGAAGTCGGCCATCTATCAGGTTCCCGCCGTCGCACTGCCGGGCACCGCCGTCGTTATTTCTCCCTTGATTGCGCTGCAGTACGACCAGGTTGATGCCATCAACGAGGACTTGGGCGCCCAGCGCGCTTTTGCGGTGAATTCGAACCTGGGGGCGGCAGCCGAACGCAGAGCCTGGGACGCAGTGGGCAGCGGCGAGGCGAAGTTCCTGTTCCTGGCCCCGGAACAGCTGGCCCGGGAGGAAACGCTGCAGCGACTCGGCGAGCAGAACATTTCGCTGTTAGTGGTGGACGAAGCGCACTGCATTTCGTCCTGGGGGCACGATTTCCGGCCCGACTACCTGACCCTGACCACGGCAGTGAAGCGCTTGCGCCATCCGCCAGTCATCGCCCTGACGGCCACCGCCTCACCGCACACGCGGACGGAAATCATCGACCGGCTAGATCTGCGGGATGCTTTCATCGCAGTGCAGAGCTTCGACCGGCCGAACCTGAACCTTCAGGTGCGGCGGCACCATGAGGACCGCGGCAAGCGGCAGGCTGTGGTGGACCAGGTGGCGGCACTGGGCGGGCCGGGGCTGCTGTACACCGCAACCCGCAAGGACACGGAGCGCTATGCAGCCGAGCTGGCCGAGCGGGGATTGCGTGCCGACGCCTATCACGCCGGGCGGAAGGCCGCCGACCGAGAGGCGATCCACGAGCGTTTCCAGGCCAACGGGGTGGACGTAGTGGTGGCCACTTCGGCGTTCGGGATGGGAATCGACAAGCCGGACGTCCGGTTCGTGGTGCACGCCGACATTCCCGACTCGTTGGACAGCTATTACCAGGAAATCGGCCGCGCCGGCCGGGATGGTGAACCGGCGCAGGCCATTTTGCACTACCGGTCCGAGGATCTGGGCCTGCGGCGCTTCTTCGCCGGCGGCTCTCCCGATCCGCACGAGCTCGCCGCCGTCTTCAACGCCATAAGCGAGCATGGCCCGCTCCGCCCCACTGGGCTGCGTGAATTTACCGGCCTTGCGCCCCGGAAACAGTCCCGCATACTCAACATTCTGGAGCACAGCGGCAGCATCGCGGTGAACCGCAACGGTTACCGCGCGAAGGGCGGTATCGGCGCGCAAGAGGCTGCTGACGACGCCGTGGCGGATGCCGAATCGCGGCACAGGATCGACGAATCGCGGATCGAAATGGCCAGGGGCTATGCCGAAACGGACCGCTGCCGGCGGGACTGGCTGCTGAACTACTTCGGCGAAGAGACCGACGGCTATTGCGGTAATTGCGACAACTGCGAGGCGACGTCCGAAACCGAGGTTGAAGCACGTGAGGCACAGATGCCGGAGGGTTACGAGATCCAGCGCCCGGTGAAGCACCGCGAGTGGGGGCCAGGCATCGTGATGGGCACCCGGCCGGACCGCATTACCGTCCTTTTCGAATCGGTCGGCTACAAGGACATCGCGCTCTCCGCGGTCGAAGCGGACGAGGGATTATTGGAGTAAGCGGCCGGGCACGCCCATGCGGCTTCACGGGAGAGCCTGCCCGGGCATTGGAAAGGGGCCGACGATGGGATGGGGGTTGGCTCAGTCTCATAAGCCGCCCATCGTCGGCCCCCGCTTAGGGAGCCAGTATGGCTGGTTCGATTCTAGTCTTCCGCGGTTAAACGAGCCAATCGACGTTTTTGTGACGCGGGGGGTCAGTTTTGCTTGGCCGTGCCATGGTATTTCTGCTGCGCAGCCACCAGCCCTTCGCGCAGCAAAAGTTCGGCCGCATCGGCGGCGTCGTCCACGAGGAACGGCAGGTCCTTCTTTTCCGCCGTGGAAAAATCACGCAGTACATGGTCAGCTGTATCCATGCGCCCAGGCGGTCGGCCCACTCCAATCCGGACCCTGTAATAGTCCTTGGTACCGAGTGCTTTGGACATGTCGCGAAGGCCGTTGTGCCCGCCTTCTCCCCCGCCGATCTTGAGTTTGATCGTGTTGAACGGGATGTCGATCTCGTCATGCAAGGCAACCACATGGTCTGGTGCGATCGAGAAGAAATTGCACAGCGCCGCCGTCGGTCCCCCTGAAAGATTCATGAACGTCAGCGGCTTGGCAAGCACCACCCGGGGGCCGCCGATGCCCAAGCGGCCTTCCAAGATCTGGGCGTGCGTCTTGTGTGATTTAAAGGATCCGCCAACTCGATTGGCCAGCTCGTCGAGGGCCATCTGGCCGACGTTGTGCCGATTGCCGCTGTATCCGGGGCCGGGATTGCCCAGGCCAATCATCAGCCAGGTGTCGCTGCTCACGTGGACAGGTGCTCCTTGGATGGTAGCTGCAGGGACCCAGGATCGTCCCGGGGATAGACCAAAGCCCCCGGCGAGTGCGGAAAGCAGTCGCCGGGGGCTCTGACGGAAAGTTACTACTCAGCCGGAGTTTCGGCGGTCGGTGCGGCTTCGGCCGTCTCGGCCTCGGGCTCGGCCACTGCCGGTGCGGAAACGGTGGCAATCACCGTGTCTTCAGGAATCAGCAGGCTGACACCGGACGGCAGCTCAATGTCGGTGGCGTGGACGTGCTCGCCGATCTCGCGGCCCTCGACGTTGATGGTCAGCGTCTCCGGCAGTGCGGTGGCATCGGCTTCCACCAGAACGGTGAACTCTTCCAGATCGAAGACGGCGCCGGCTGCAACTTCGCCGGCAACGTGGATGTTGACGTCGACGTGCACCTTCTCGCCCTTGCGGACGGTCAGCAGGTCAACATGCTCGATGATCTGGGCGATCGGATCACGCTGGACGTCCTTGGCCAGGGCCAGGCGCTCTTCGCCGTCAACGTCCAAGGTCAGCAGCGCGTTGGCGGTACGCAGCGCCAGCGTGGTGGCCTTCTGCGGCAACAGAACGTGCAGCGGCTCGGCGCCGTGGCCGTAGATGACGGCGGGGATCTGCGCGTTGCGGCGGGCGCGGCGGGCAGCGCCCTTACCGAATTCGTTGCGGACTTCAGCTGCGAGCTTCAGCTCGGACATGATGTTCTCCTTGTGCTGGTTGGTTCAGGGCGGGTGCCTAGAGACCGACCCGCCGCACCGGTACCAGTGCAGAGAAGCGAAGCTGCTAGCCACCGTCGATAACGGAGAGTCGGTTCCGGCTCTCCCTCGCCTAGGCAATGCCCCTACTTTACCAGCCAGGATTGCACTGTAAAAACTTCATCCTCATCGCCGAGCAGCCCCGGGGCCTGCGTAAGTTGATGACGGTTCTCGACCCCCAGCTTGAGGTAAATGCGGTAGAGGTGTCCCTCGACCGTCCTGACAGAGAGCGTTAGTGACTCCGCGATGTTTTTGTTCGTCGCGCCTTGGCGGACCATCCTGAGGATCTGTTGCTCCCGAGGCGTCAGTCCTGAACCAAGATCGCGGGCCGACTCGATAGCCGGAGTCTTGACGCCCTCGAGTCGGGGCAGCATTGAGCGCAGACGTTTCAGTGCTGCGTGACGCAGACGCTGGAGCCCCTTCCGGTCCAGTATTTCGCAGGCCCAAACCAGCGCCGTGGCGGCGAGCAGATCCTTGCCCGCTTCCTCGGCTTTGTCGGCAGCCAAAATGAGGCTGTCGGGATCTCCCGAGAGGCGCGCTGCCGCGACGGCGGCCAGGGCCTGCGCGTCGGGACCGTCCAGCGGCATGCACACTTCGGCAAGCCGGTTCGCGCCGCGACCCTCTTCCAGCAGCATCTGTTGCTCCAGAATCTCTTTCTCGGCGCTGACCCATCCAGCAGACCGCGCCGCAGCGGCATAGCCGGTGAGGTCCTCCGGCGTTTCCGCGGTCCCAGGCTCGGCCTCCGACTTGACCCCTGCGGAGAAGCTGTCGGCTCCCCGCGTCTGGGCTGCAGACACCAACCAACGTGCTTGCATCCCGCCGCCTGCATACTTTTCCAGATGCTTCCTGAATCCATGCGCTTGCTCGGCCTGCCCCATGGTCGCTGCAGCGGATGAAGCTGCCCCGAGAACCGTTGGAAGCAGCATGCCTTGGTCTGCGTGTCGGAGCGCTGCGATAGCTTCGGCCAGCAGTTCCAGCGCGGGCTTCATTCTGCCCCGTCGGAACAGTAACAGCCCATGAATACCTTGCTCCGTACCCGAGAACCAGCGGTGCCTGCGCGGCGCCATCCGGCTGTAACCATCCAACACACGTTCCGCCTCGTCGTAGAGACCTGAGATCACCAGGCTCTCCAGATGCCTCGTGAGCACATAAGGGTAGAAGGCCTTTAACGACGGATTTGTTTGGGCCAGAGCAACCGCCTCCGCCCCCGCGGCTGCCGCTTGCCCGGAATGGCCAGTTTCAGCCAAGCAATAGGCAAACGCGGTATGGCTCAGGAGCCGCGCGGCGGCCGTCTCTGTTCGGCGGGGAAGGGTCGCCAACACCTCAAGGGCAGCATCGAACTCTCCGTCGAGCAGATGGCCATAAGCCGCTAGGAAGGTGGCACCGTCAACCGCATCTAGACAGCCAGTGGTTGTCTCCACATGGTCCTCTAACGCCGGTCGATGCCCCGCCGCGGCTGCTTCTTTCAACTCTGCGGAAATCCTTTGAATTTCTGCGCCATAGCCTACTTCCTGCCCAGCGATGGAAGCCCTGAGCAAAGTTGCGGCCGTGATGGTCCGAAGATCAGCAGAGCGGTGGATACGGTTTAGGGAGATTTTGGCGGCCGCTCCGTCGCCCATCCCCCAGAAGGCACGCGCATTTTCCAGATGCGCTGCTGAGGCGGCACGGCTGGTCTCGGCCGCTACCGTAGACAAGCGCAGTGCCAATGGATAGTCACATTCGTCATTAGCACGACGCGCCGCCATCAATAATTCGTCGGTCGGCGGCGGCAGCCCGGCGTCCAGACCCCAACGAGCCATGTCCATGTTGCCCACCGGGTGCGGTCCCGATTTCTTCATGACTGGCAACACCTGGTTGAGAAGTTCTGCGCTGTACCCTGCCGGGATCATTGACCGGACAACGTCAGCGTAGGGCGGAAACTTGAGCCGCACATCTGAGTGCTCCGTTGGTTCGGCCAGCAACCCCAGCTGCTCCAACGATCGAAGAACCTTACTGCCGAACAACTCTGCGGCGGCGGCAAGTGGAACGAACCCAGCCAGTGCAATGATCTCCACTGCTCGCCGGTGCCTGGAATCCAGCCTATAGACCATCGCTTTGACCAGATCTGTGGTTGCTGCATCAAGCTCGGCGGGTTCCTTGCCCATCCACCACATCCCGCTCTGGCACTTCAAGTGGCCGGAAGCCATGGCCTGTCTGACCAACGCTTTCATCAACGGCGGATTCCCCAACGACTTCTCTTGGAACAACTGCACCGTTCCGCCGGCGACAGTTCCTTGGAGGATGTCTTCCATCGCCACGCGGACTTCTGCCGAAGTGAGCGGCAGCACTTCGAAAGCTGCCAGGAGGCCGTCTTGGCACAACTCCAGGATTTCCCGCGGCAGCGAGTTCCAACTTCCGCAGAGCGCCAGTATTTTGGCGGAGCCTGACATGACCAGCTGTGCCAGCAAGTAGCTGCTCGCTTCATCCAAGTCCTGAACCTCGTCAATGATCAGCAGCGGCTGGCGGGCATCGCTGTGCCGCTCCTTGGCAAAAACCGTCCTCAACGTCCGCAGGACCGCTAGCGGGGAGTCCAAGTCGGACCCGGACACTCCCCTGAGATACGGAAAGAACGCGCCGTAAGAAACGCTCGTTATAGCTCGTTCGGGCCGAATCCAGTGCACATGGAAGCTCTCGCCGAGGTTGCGGACTACGTCCTCGACAATGGACGATTTGCCCGTGCTCGTGTCGCCATAAAGCACGCCGCCGAGCGTCGTCATACTGGTCACGCAAGCGGTGACAGCATCGGTGAGCTTCCTTCGTCCCCCGGAGCCGGAGACGTTCATTCGGTGGCGCTCGGCTCTTCTCGGGACACTATCTCCGCTAGCTCCTGACGACTACGGATCAGCAGTTTCGCAAAGACCCGGTAGAGGTGGCCTTCCACTGTCCTCGTCGAGATGCCTAGTGCCTTCGCGATGGCGTGGTTGCTGCGGCCTTCGGCGACATAGCGGGCTACATCTTGTTCTCTCCCGGTGAGGCGCCCACGCCAACCGGCATGGACGGGCGCAGGCGTGCCGTCGCGTAGGATCGAGCGAGCCTTGCGCCTGACCTTGCGTACCAGATCAGTCCTCCCCGATCGCGCCGCAATCGTCTCGGCATAACTGGCCATATTGCGGGCAAAGGCATGGTGTCCGCCGTGTTTGGCCTGCTCGGCCGCCTGCAGCAACAGCGCCGTATCTTGCGAAACAACCCCCTTCGCGTACTTTTCACAAATCGAGGCGAAGGGCCCTTGGCACTGAGTAGAGAGTTCCAGCAGCCGGTCACCAATCGGAGCGTCGGACACACACCCCGCAGCCACCAGCGCGATCAGTTCGCCCGTGCTTAGCCCCATCGACCGGTCAGCGGCAGCCTGCTGGCGCAGCTGATCCAGCGCCACCTGAACGTCGCCACGGGCTGCCCGGCATAAGGCGTGGAAATGCCCTTCCAACCGGGTGATGAGCCACGGCGTTGCCGGGCTACCGGGCTCGGCTTGGGGAGCCCGGTCAGGTTCGTCGAGCGCTGCCAGGCAATACGATTCAACCTGCCCCGCCAAGGTCGAGAGCCCATCCGGGTCCGTCTCAGTCAACTGGGCGCGGACCGACCGCAGCAAATCGGCCGCCCGGTGAAAGTCGCCAGTCACGGCCAGCACCATGCCGTCAGCCAGTTCTTCCCATGTTCCACCAGGATCATCGCGGTTGCGGCTGAAGAGGCGGGGCGTTCCGCCGGCGTCCAACCACGCGCCGGACAACAAGTATGCCGCGGTCCGGTGGTACCGGATCTCCAGCCGAAGTTCCTCATTCACCGTGTCAAGGTCCTGCCAAAAGTCCTCGGCCAATGCCAGAGCATCATCACAGCGACCGGTCACTGCTAGGGTCTCGCAAAGTAGCGCCCTGGCGAGAAGCCTGGGGCCGGACTGAGGAAAGGAGAGCTCGGCACATTCTTGGAGCAAGGCGAAAGCTTTTCTGTACTCACCCTGGGAAACTAACGACCGCGCCAGATTTAGTTGTCCCCAATCGTGCGGGACCGGCTTCGGGCGGCTGCGGGTGTGCAGCATCTGGCCCGCCTCCGGTTTGGTGGCCGGGCGGGAGCTAGTCGGCCCCATAGTGAGCAACGCGTCCGCCACTAGAAGGTCGGCAATTTGGGCCACGGTCAAGGGTCGGTAGCTGATGTCAACGATTTCCCGGTGCTGCAACTGGTCCAGCGCGCTTCCGCGTCCGGTCTCCTGCAAATAGGCCAAGGGAAGACCGCCGGACTCAGCCAGCCGGTATGCCAGATCCAGTACATCGTCACCCAGCCCGCTCAAGCCCGCAGAGGCAGCGGCGACCGTGACCGTCCCGAGCTGGACCGGCTTTCCCGTATAGGCCCAGATCCCATGCCTTTTCCGGAGCGCGCCGGAGGAAAAGTAATCCTCCACCAGCAAGGAAACAAATTTCGGGTTGCCGCTGGAATGTTGGTGCAGCATCCGTGCTGCCTCCCGCGACAGTGGGCCACCCAACACTGCAGCAGCCATCTCGCCGACCTCGTCCGGGACAAACGGTGGCAAGTCGATACGTCGTATCCGGGAATCGAGGCTCAGATTCAGGAAGGCACGCGGAACCGCTGAAAAGTCTCTCGCCAGAATGACGACCCGTGCGTCTCCCCTGGTGACCAACTGGCTGAGCATCGTGGCCGAATCACTGTCGAATTGCTCGGCATTGTCGATCAGCAGCACTACGTCCTTGCCGTTGGCCGCCTTGTTCAGCTGGTGCGACAAGCCGTCCAACACCAGCAAAGGATGTCCCAGCTGTGAGTCTTTGAGCTCTGCCAACAAGTACGTCAGCGCACCGTATGAGACGCCACGGGCGTACTCTGTACCTCGCACTTGAACGGCTTGAACGTACGGGGCAAGCTGATCGACCACATGGCGCGCCAGCAGGGTCTTGCCATAGCCTGCGGGCGCGACGACGACTACTCCCGCGGACTGTTTGTCCGCCAGCGATGCAATCATCGCCCCGGTGGCTTCTCTCCGTCCGATAAACACGGTACCCGGATTAGGCCCCAGCGCACGATTGAGCACAGTTGTAGCACTCATGACGAGACCGTCTTTCTTGCCCCAAACCCCCAAAGCGTCCATCCCCAATCAGGACGCTCGGAACTAACCTTAGTCAGCAGGCTTGGTCTTGTACATAAGTCACTACAAATATGCCGGAGCCTGACGCTGCAGCTCCGCTCACGTGTGGGCCGGAAACAGCGGCGGCAGGTGTTCCACAGCAGTGAGCATTGTCCGGTCTCCCGGAACTTGCCCAGCTCGGAGACTCCTTGGCTGCAGTCCCAGCGGATTGAGGGGCAATTACCGCTGTTGCTCCGGCCAACACCGCCGAGGCGTTCCCGACCCACTTCCTTAACCTTGGGGTACATACCCCTCTCAGGCACGGGTGGAAACTACGCGTCTCGGCCCTCCACTACCTAGACATCTGCCTGCAGGGTACTCACCGGACCCTGCCTGCTACTACGGCGCCGGCGGAAGAGTCAGACACCGGACAAGCAGAAAGGGGCCGACGACGGAAGGGCTGGCCCAGAGCTTTCGGGCTTCCCGTCGTCGGCCCCTCTTAGAGAGCCGTGGTGGCCGGGCGGGGCTCAGCCGGCCAGAACATCCCTCGTCAGGCCTTGCCGTCGAACAGGCTGGTGACCGAGCCGTCTTCGAAGACCTCCCGGACCGCGCGGGCGATCAACGGGGCAATCGACAGGACGGTCAGTTCCTTGAAGTTCTTCTCCGGCGGGATCGGCAACGTGTTGGTGACCACCACTTCCCTGGCTCCGCTTTCGGACAGCCTGCGGGCAGCAGGATCGGAGAAGACTGCGTGGGTGGCCGCGATGATCACGTCCTTGGCACCGGCGTTCATCAGGACCTGGACGGCACCAGAAATGGTTCCGCCGGTGTCGATCATGTCGTCGATCAGCACGCAGGAGCGACCCTCAACCAGGCCCACGACCTGCTTGGACACCGCCTGGTTGGGCATGTTGACGTCGCGGGACTTATGCACGAAGGCCAGCGGTGCCCCGCCAAGGCGCTCGGCCCACTGTTCGGCGACGCGCACCCGGCCGGTATCGGGGGAAACCACCGTCACGTTGTCCAGATCCACCCGGGTGCGGACATAGTCGGCCAGCAGCGGAATGGCCATCAGGTGGTCGACGGGTCCGTCGAAGAAGCCCTGGATCTGCGCGGTGTGCAGGTCCACGGAGATCAACCGGTCGGCGCCGGCTGTCTTGTACATATCCGCCACCAAGCGTGCGGAGATCGGCTCGCGGCCGCGATGCTTTTTGTCCTGTCGGGCATACGGGTAAAACGGCGCGACGACGGTGATCCGCTTCGCCGAGGCCCGCTTGAGGGTGTCCACCATGATCAGGTGCTCCATCAGCCACTCGTTGATCGGGGCAGGGTGGGCCTGGAGGACGAAGGCGTCGGTGCCGCGGACGCTTTCCTCGAACCGTACGTAGATCTCGCCGTTTGCGAAGTCGTAGGCCGACGTCGGCAGCAGTTCGATGTCCAGTTCTTTGGCGATCTGCTGCGCCAGCTCAGGATGGGCGCGTCCGGAAGCCAGTACCAGCCTCTTTTCGCCCTGTGCCTTGATTCCGCTCATGAAGGATCACTTTCTACAGTTGGAGATTGCGTGGAGGAGGTTTGTGAGGCAGCTTCCGCGGAGGAACTGCCGGGGCGGTTCTTCAGTACCCACCCTTCCAGGTTCCGCTGCGGTGCAACGTTGACGGCGAGGGCCCCGGCCGGAACATCCTTGCGGATCACGGCGCCGGCACCCGAATAGGCGCCGTCACCAATCTGCACGGGGGCTACGAAAACAGTGTTGGAGCCGGTGCGCACGTCTGAGCCGATGACGGTGCGGTGCTTCTTTTCGCCGTCGTAATTGGCAGTAATGTTGCCACAGCCGATGTTGGCGTTGTCGCCGATTTCGGCATCCCCGGCGTAGCCAAGATGGGACAGCTTGGCGCCCTTGCCGATGGTCACATTCTTGGTTTCGTAGAAGGCACCGATCTTGCCCTTCTCGCCCAGCACGGTGCCGGGGCGCAGGTAGGTAAAGGGGCCAACCGTGGCGCGGGGTCCGATCTCGGAGTCGGAGCCGTGCGTCCTGACCACGGAAGCACCCTCGCCTACTGTCACGTTCCGCAGCGTCGTGTCCGGCCCCACTACCGCATCCGCGGCAACATGCGTGGTCCCGTGCAGTTGGGTTCCCGGCAAGAGCGTCACATCGGTCTCGAACGTCACGGTCGAATCGATCCACGTGGTCGCCGGATCCACGATGCTGACGCCGGAGCGCATGGCAGCATCCAGAATCCGCCGGTTGTGCTCCGCGCCCAGTGCCGCCAACTGCACCCGGTCATTGGCGCCCTCCACCTGCCACCGGTCGGCGGTGACGACGGCGGCCACTCGGCCCCCGTCGGCCCGCGCCAGCGACAGCACATCGGTGAGGTACTTCTCGCCCTGAACGTTGTCGGTGGTGATTTTGGACAGTGCACCGCGGAGCACCGTCGCGTCGAAGGCGTAGATGCCGGAATTGACTTCGCGGATGGCCCGCTGGTCCTCCGTGGCATCCTTGTGCTCCACAATCCCCTGCACGCTACCGTCCGCGGCCCGGATGATCCGGCCGTACCCGCCCGCATCATCGAGGACCGCGGTCAGCACGGTGACGGCGTTGCCGCTGGAGGCATGCTCGGAGACCAGGTCGCGGAGCAATTCGCTGGTCAGGAGCGGAACGTCTCCATAGGTGACCACCACGGTTCCATCCAGCCTGGCCGGGAGGGCTTCCAGCGCCACCTCCACCGCGCGGCCCGTGCCGGGAATTTCGTCTTGGTCAACAATCAGGACGTCCGGGTCGAGCGCGGCAATATGTTCCGCCACCCGGTCCCGCTCGTGGCGCACGACGGCGGCCAGCACCGTGGGTGCCAGACCGCGGGCGGCGGCGAGCGCATGGCCCACCATGGAAATGCCGCCGATCTCATGCAGGATCTTCGGCTTCTTGGACTTCATTCGGGTGCCCGCCCCCGCGGCCAGGACAATGACCGCTGCAGGAGATAAAGCTGATTTGACGTTTTTTTCTTGGACGTCCTGGGGGCTCACTAAGTGGCACTCCTCGCTGCGCTGATTCCGGTGTAGCCGGAGCTTGGGGGTTAACGGCATCCTACCTGCCACAACACCGCACGTTCACCGGCCGGTGATCGTTCCGCCCATAGGATTCGAACCTATACTCCACAGCTCCAAAGGCTGGGGTGCTGCCATTACACCAGGGCGGAATGTGCCGGAGCAGGATTGCCTCCTCGGCACAAGTGTCCATTTTGCCACGATTTCCGACGTCGATGCGACTTGGCGTCGGACGCGTGTCCTTTGGGTTGGACCACTGCGGCTGTCGACCGGTGGCGCGCTCGGTTGTTACCCGCCTGGTCCACTGCTCCAAAACCGACGGGCCCTATTCGGCAAGCGCCGAAGCGGGCCCTATTCGGCAAGCGCCGAAGACGCCATGCTGGTGAGGTCGGTGTCTGCTACATGGGCAGCAGCGGGGAGTTGTGCTCCGCTGTGCAATAGTTCGGCGATCCGCTCCGCCGACACGGGTTTGCTGAAGTAGTACCCTTGCCCGCCGGCACAGCCCAGATCACGCAGCTGCTCGGCCTGTTCCCGCGTCTCGATTCCTTCGAAAATCGCGTCCAGGCCCGCCGCACGAATGAGCTGGAGCACGGCCGCGATGAAATCTTGCTGCGACCCGTCGGCCGAATGGGTAGCAATGATGGAGCGGTCGACTTTGACCAAGTCGACGGGCAGCTCGCGCAGGTAGCTGATCGAGGAGTAGCCGGTGCCGAAGTCGTCGATTTCGATGCCGATGCCCAGCTTGCGCAGGGCGAGCAAGGAGTATGTCTCCACTTCGCCGCCGGTGACCAAGCCGGTTTCGGTGATTTCTAGGACCAGTGACTCAGCGGCTATTCCGGAATCCCGCAAAACGCCGCGGACATAGTCCACCAAGTCGATCCGCTGCAGCTCGGCGACGGAAAGATTGACCCGGATTTGGAACCCAGGGTCCAAATCCAGGTCGGCCGACCACTCGGCAAACTGATGCGCAGCGGCGGAAAGAGTCCAACGGCCTAGGTCAATAATCAGGCCGGTCTGCTCGGCCATCGGAATAAAGTCGTTGGGCATGACCCGGCCTCGTACCGGATGGTTCCACCTCACCAGTGCTTCCACTCCCAGCGGGCGCCCGGTGCACAGATCCACCACCGGCTGGTACTCCAGCTCAAAGCCTCCAGTGGCTATGGCCCCGCGGAGTTCGGATGCCATTTGGTTGTGCAACTGCCGCGCCTGCAGCATGTGGGACTGGAAGACCTTGATGCGGTTCTGTGGATCCTTTTTCGCTTCGTACATGGCTGTATCCGCGTCGAGCAACAAGCTCTGCGCGCTCTGCCCTGCATCTGCCACTCGCACGCCAATGCTGGCTTGCGCCCACACTGTCAGTTCGTCGAGCCGAATATCGTCGTTCAGGACCCCCAGGATCCGGTGGGCAACCTGAAGCGCAAGATCTGTTGTGGCACGCGGCAACAGAATAGCGAATTCGTCTCCGCCCAGCCGCGCCACAGTGTCTACTTCGCGCACGATCGACCGGAGCCGGTTCCCCACCACCGTCAGTACGCGGTCTCCGGCGTCGTGGCCAAAACTGTCGTTGACCTGCTTGAAGGAATCCAGATCCAGCAGCAGCAGCGCGGGAGCCCGCTGGCCAGACCGTGCGTCCTCCAAGGCAGCGGCCATCTCGTTTGCCAGGGCGGTTCGGTTGGCCAGACCAGTCAGGGCATCGGTCATTGCCATCCTGCTCATGTCCCGATGAGCCTGTCGCAGCTCCGCGGTACGCTGTTCAACGCGCCGTTCCAACTCCGAGTAGCTCAACTGCAGTTCCTCAGCCAGGAGATTAACCCCGGTTATCACTGCGTCGATCTCGTCCCGGGCCGCCGATGGTTCCACCCGTGTGGACAGGTCACCGCCGGCCAGACTGACCATCCCGTCGACCAGACGCTGGAGCCGCGGGTCGGAGTTATGCGGCATTATCCCGTTCCAGCCACTCATGGGCCTGCGGTTCGGAGTCGAAATAGCGGACTGGGCATTCTGAAGGTTCAGTCCCCAGCACGAAATTAGCAATCACCCGGTCCACAGGTGATTCGCCGACCAAGGCAATCGCTGACGCATTCGTCTGCTGGCCAAGCATCGAGCGTGCCATTCGCGAAATCGAAGCCACGCCCTTCAACCGCATGAGCACGCGGCAGGGCCGGCCGCCGGAGAGCACCTGAAGCTGTGACGAGGTGCTGACGGCGACTTCGTCGGTGAAAGCCGCACCCCTCGGCAGGTCAACGCTGATGATTCCGTCTCCAGAACGGCTGATGTCGGCGGCAGCGGCGTCGGCCGCACCGACTAGGCGGCCCATACGGCCGTGTCGTCGTTAGATACCGCTCCTGTAAACCTCTTGGAACAGCCTTGAGCTAACTCGTGCATCCGCTCCCCAACGATTCGAAGGAAGCATGCGCTCCCAGCCAACAAATCCAGAACTTAGTGCTTCATTACCTACTGCCACAACGACCGTCTGTCATTTGTTCATAGCGTAAACGAACGGCGTTCACGACACGCGCAATGACACGACGAATAATACAATTACGAAGCTTGCGGGAACGCTGCTATTTCCGCAGCCACTTGAGCCGCGCGGTCCTTAGCACCGGCCTGGCTGAAGTAGGCCTGACTATCCTTCAAATGGCGCAGCGCTGCTTCGCAATCACCTTGTTCGCGAAGCGCTTTAGCGAGCAACATGTTTGCTTCTCCCGCTGTCTGATGGGGCATATCTGACAGGCTGCAGATGGGTCCGAGAAGGTTTGCCGCTTCATCCAAATTACCCATGAGGAAAAACCATCGTGCCCTGTTCAATTCATTCAGACGCCGCACGTGTTCGCTGGTGCCAATGATGGATCCAGCAAGTTCTGCACGGTCCATGCAATCTGCCGTTTCCTGGTCCGCGATGCCTGCAGACAAGCGCATGGCCGCTGAGCTCATGTTGAACCAAGCCCAAAGCCGTAGGTCATTCGAAGGCGAGAGTTGTTCAGCGGCCAAACCATGATAGTGGACCCCAACATCCGACTGCTGTCGCAAGAAAGCTACATTGCCGACGGCCCAATACCCTTTCCCGGCCAACTGTGCGTCGCCGGCAACCTTAAGGAGTTGAATCAAGTTCTGGCAGTGCACCCAGGCCTGATCGGTTAGCCCGCTCTCCGCGAGTGCTGCTACCAGGGCGGATTCAGCACCTATCTGGATGTCATTCCGCAGACCGGCTGCCTGCCCGACCTTGACGGCTGATTCAGCAGTCGTCAACGCTTCGCTTAATTCGCCTGCCCCCTGGAGCGACACTGACTCCAGTGTAAGGACCCGGCACATCAATTCGGCCGAGTCTGCGGTGAGCGAGTGATTTTTCAGGGTTCGAGCGGTCTTGATGCAATTCTCTTGGTCCCCGCTTTCCCTGTAGCTTTCCGCTTCAAGGAACGTCATATGCCACCAAGTGCCAGGGTCGTCCGACTCGGCGGCCTGTTCAGCACATCGCTTCGCCAAGACAGCAGAGCGCACGTATTCCCTCTTGACGAACGCTTCTCGTGCCCGCAATTCCAGCAGCACATTATCGCCTGCATCCATTCGGATTCCTCCATGCTCCACACCATCGCGCTGCGCCATCACACGACCCTCGTACCGATCCTATTCGTTTAGAGAGACTGCTTCCGGAACCGAAGAATTGTGTCGTTTCACCTAGCTCCTTTGGACTGCTGTCTGTACACTTATCGTGTCACCATCACCTGTATGGATTTGCATGTCTGTGCATAAAGAAAGAATGAGGAACAATGATGAAGAAACTTTCTGCATCCGTTCTGGTCGCTGCGGTCCTGGCAGTTGTTGGTGCTGCGGCTCCGGCTGCTGCAGCGGATACGACCGCTTCGTCCTCCATCGTCGTCCAGAGCAAGACGATTGACGGCGGCAGCCTGAAACCGATGATCGGTTACTGGCCGCACTAGGTCCTAGCAAGCGGGGCTCCCGCTCCGCGGCTAAGGCCGTGGCATGCATCTTCGGATGGGTGTCACGGCCTTTGTGCTTTAGGAAACGGTGACAGCGCCCGTGTTTTCGACAGCGTCGTGCTGACCGTCGTCGGCTGACAGCGGCAGGGTAATGGTGAAAGTCGTTCCGACTCCGATGGTGGACTCGACGGAAACGCTGCCGCGGTGCTGGTCCACCATTCCCTTCACGATCGCCAGGCCCAGACCGGTGCCTTGAATGGCATGCGCATTGGACGCGCGGTAAAAACGGGAAAACAGTTGCGGCAGGTCATCTTCCGGGATGCCGATCCCGCTGTCGGCGACCGTCACTATGGCGCAGGGAACACCGTCGTCGTTATCAGTGCCGGTGCCAACGGTGACACGCACTGCACCATCCTGCGGGGTGAACTTCACGGCGTTGGACATGATGTTGGCGAAAACCTGTTCAAGCATCTTGGCATCACCGTCTGCGGCGAGCCGGGTGTCCAGCCCCTCCCCCACGAGCTTGACGTTTTTGGCTTGGGCGGCGGGCTCCAGTGCGGTGGACACCATGCGCAGCAGCTGCGGCAAGTCCACCGGTTCCGTCTGCAAACCGCTGCTCTGGAAGTCCATCCGGGACAGTGTCAGCATGTCTTCGATCAGCTCACGCAGGCGAGTGGCATTCCGTCCTACCACTTTGAGCATCCGGGCCACGGAATCCGGGATTTCGCCAGCTTCTCCATCCAGCACCAATTCCAAGTAGCCGGTGATAGAGGTCAGCGGGGTTCGGAGCTCGTGGTTGACCGTTGCCACGAAGTTCGACTTGGCTTGGTCCAGTTCTCGGAGCTTTTCCACGACTTCTTGCTGGGCCGTGATCAAGTGCCCCTGGATCAGCCCGTGGGCCAGGTTCCCGGCCACATGTTGCAGCAGCGAAATCTCGGCGGGTGACCACGACTGTGGCCGCCCGTGCCGGATCAGGCACATCAGTCCGAACGCTTTCGAGCCCTGTCCCAAAGGCGCCAGCAATGACGCCTTGCCTCGCGCGCTGGCAAACCAGTCGGTCAGGTCGGCATATTCTGCAAGGTTGATGCTGCCGTCATCAGCCGACGTCAGGACGCTGCCCTTGGTCCAGAGAGCGGAGGCCAGCTGCAGCACCTGCTCCTCGGTTCGATGCGGCATCGCCTTGACGTCCTGGTTGGATTCACTGGCCCACTGGGCGTCGGTGTGCGGAACCCTTTCATCGTCCAAGGTACGGATCCAAACTTGGTCCGCTCCAAAGGCCGCGCCGATCCCCCGCAGCGCAAGAGTAATCATCTCGTCCGGATCGTTGGTGCTGCGGATGCCCTCGGATACGCGCCGGATCTGGTCCCGGAGGACAGCCACGCCGTTGCGCTCACGGCGGCGGTGTTCCGATCTGGCGAGCGTCACGCGCACGCGGTTGACCACTTGGGATGCCGAAAGCGGCTTGATCAGATAGTCCGAGACGCCCATTTCATAACCGCGTTCAACCAGCGGCAGTTCGTCTTCGGTAGCCATCAGCATCACTCGCCATTGCGCCCCGGTCCGGCGGTCTGACAGCCGTCGAACGGCTTCCATCCCTGCCAGCGACATATCGCCGGCGTCCACCAGGAGGATATCCGGTGGATTGCGCTGCAGTTCATCCAAAACCTGGGCAGCGGTGGCGAAGGCCGTCACGGTCATTCCGGCAGCTTCGAGGACTGTGCGCAGGAACTCCCGGCTTGCGGCATCGGTGGCGCCGATCAGTACCGTTGGGCGGACTGCTGTCCCGGGCTCACCTGCATCGGTCCGCACGGCGATTCCTCCTGCCTTGAACGCGGCCCGGCGTCGTCCCGGCCCCCCTGACGTTATGAATGAAGACTAGCAGTGCCCTCGGACCGGAATGTCAGATTACGGCCGCGGCTTCCATGCCAGTGAGGCGCGCACGAACCCGCTGGTCGCCATGCTGTCCGATGCCGGAGGGCATGGTCTAGCGTGGCGATATGAGCAGCCCACCCGCCGTGCGGCAGATCGTTGCTATCCCGCCCCTGGTCCTCGCGGCCATCGCAGTGACCGTCCTGGCCTGGGCCAGTGCGTTCATTGTGATCCGCGGCATCCTTCCGCATTTCGGACCAGGTCCGCTCAGCCTGCTGCGGCTCGCCATCGGCTCCGCCGCCTTGGCATTGCTGCTGATTGGTCGGCCCTGGGTGAGGCCGAACCGTCGGGCCTGGCTGCTGATCCTCGGCTGCGGCCTCATGTGGTTCGGCGTCTACAACTTCGCCCTCAACACCGCCGAACAGACGCTCGACGGCGGGACCACAGCCATGATCGTCAATTTCGCCCCGATACTGACTGCCTTGGGCGCCGGGCTGTTCCTGCGGGAAGGTATCCCCACCTGGCTGGCGATCGGTGCCGGCGTTGCCTTCCTGGGCGTGGTCCTGATCGGCTTCGGTACCGGCGGGGGCACCCCCGGCGGGACCGGGCTGCTGTGGGCGCTGGCGGCGGCGGTGACCTACTCGGCCGGTGTGTTGCTGCAAAAGCCCGCGCTGGGCAGCGTTCCCGCGGGCCAGGTCACCTGGCTGGCCTGCACCGTTGGGGCCATCTCGTCACTCCCCTTCGCTGGCGAACTCCTGGCGGATCTGGGCAGCGCGCCGGCGGCGGCGACCCTGGGCGTGGTGTATCTGGGCATTGTCCCCACGGCGCTGGCCTTCAGCACGTGGGCCTATGCGCTGGCCCGGATGCCAGCCGGACAACTGAGCGTTTCGTCCTACTTGGTTCCGCCGGTCGCTATCCTGCTCGGGTGGCTGTTCCTGGGCGAGACACCCACGCTGCTGGCCATTGTCGGCGGCACGGTCTGCCTGCTGGGCGTGGGGCTCTCCCGTCGGCGCGGCCGGCAGGCGAAGCAGTCAGGCGCCGACGCCCACGCTGCCGAGGGTGCGCAGCCGGCTGGCAATGCGGGAGACGTCCACCGCGGACGGGCTGGCTGACGGCCCCAGGTCCAGCGGCTCGGCACAGATGAGGGTCAGCGGCACATCGGCGTCATAGAGGATGTCCACGATATTGCTCAGGCGCTGCCAGCCGTTCATGCTGATGTCGCCGCGGCCCGGCACGCCGGAAATGACCCAGTGTGCAGAGTGCGGCAGCAGAACCACATAGTCAGCCGCGGCGGTGGGGCCTTCGCACAGGTCTTGGAAATCAAACCACACTTCAGCCGCGGTGCACCGGAGGGCTGGAAGTGGCTGGCTCCCCGGTCGCAGTTCGCGTGCCGCGGCCGCGGCCGGCCACTCCAGTCCGGCCTCGCCGACACGCGGGTCAGTGGGTCCGTCCGGGGCGAGCACCATGGCACCGTCGCTAAACCGCTCGAGGCGGACGCCGCCGTCGTTATTCTGGCCGCTGGGCCGGCCGGCAGCAAGCGTGCGGTAGTCCACGGGGCCGGCGATGGAGGCAACGTGCATAGTGCGGCGGATCAACGCGATCGTCGGCTCGAACAGGGAGTGGAATTCCTCGTTGGGCATCAGTTGCTCGGGCGGATAGTTGGAGGTGGCCACCAGCGTAATGCCGCGGCGGTGGATCTCGCGCAGCAGCCGAGCCAGCAACTGGGCGTCGCCGGGATCATGGACATGGAATTCGTCCACGACCAACAGGGTGCAGTCCTGCAGCAGCGCTGCAATGGCCATGTCGACGGCGCTGGTTCCCGGCAGCCGGGCGGCCGGGTCCTGCGCCTCGCGTCGGTGGGCGTGGAGTTGGCGGAACAGATCGTGGAAGTGCCAGCGCTTTTTCTCCGGCAGATCGAGCGCTTCGAAAAACTGCCGGGCCAGCCAGCTCTTGCCCCGCCCCACCGGCCCCCACAGATAGAGCCCCTTCCGCTTGCCCGGTAGCGGGAGTGCAGTCGCCGTCAGCCTGGCGCCGGCGTCGGCCAGCAGCTGCGCAGCCTCCTGCTGGAAGCCGTCGAGGCGGAATCCGGCGGTTGAAGCGGCCTGTTCGAAATGGTCAAGCAGCCGCTGGCGGGTGCGGGCCTTGCCTGGCCGGCCGGCCGCCGTGTTTCCTGCATCCACGCAGGCCCTCCTTCTCCCGGTCCCCATGTCTTGGCCACTGGCCGTCAGTCCGCTGAGGCCGGGAACCAGATTAACAGCCGGCAGGGCGTTAACGGCGGCAGGGCGCCCCGGCCTCCCCTCCGGGAAGGTCAGAGCGCCCTGCTGCGCGGAGCGTCAAGCGGCACGGGCCGCCGGATACGAAAGGTTAGTTCGCAGCGACAGCGGCGGCGCGGACAGACTCCATGGCCTTGGTCCACGGGATGAGCTGGTCGATCATCGGGGCCAGGGTGCCGGTGTTCTGCTCGGTCGGCTTGAAGTCGGCGAAGTTCTCGAAATCGGTGAACAGCGAGAACATGACCTGGTTGCGCACGTGGGCGATCTGCAGTTCGGACAGGATGTTGCGCAGGTGCTCGGCGGCACGGGCGCCACCCATGGAACCGTAGGAAACGATGCCGGCGGCCTTGTTGTTGAACTCGACGTTCAGGTAGGACAGGGCGTTGGTCAGGGCCGGGGTAACGGTGTGGTTGTACTCGCCGGTGACGAAGATGAAGCCGTCGAACTCGCTGATCTTGGCCGACCAGGTCTTGGTGTGGTCGTTCTGGTAGTTCTGGTAGGCGGCCGGGTAAGCTTCGTCCAGCAGGGGCAGGTTGAAGTCGGCGATGTCGACAACCTCGAACTCGGCGTCGGTGCGGCCGGCGGCCTGGGCGAGGATCCAGTCGGCAACCTGCTTGTTGACTCGACCCGGACGGGTGCTGCCGGTGACGATAGCGATCTTGGTCATGTAATGAACCCCTTCGAGGTCTGTTCCCAACGTGCCGACGTTGTTGACACGTCATGGTTTTGTTGACACGTCAATGATGCAGGACGCAAACTTGAATTGTCAACTAACGGCGAGAAAGGCACCACTGTGAATTCCGACCCCCGTTGGCTGAACGACCACGAGCAGGAAATCTGGCGCGCCTTCCGCGAACTGCTGTGGGGCTTCGAATCGGCGATGGACCGCCAGCTGCTGCGGGACTCCGACCTTTCCGGCGTGGAGTATTCGGTGCTGGCTTCCCTCTCCGAGGCTGACCAGGGCGTGATGCGGGCTCGAGACATCGCCCAGCAACTGGACTGGGAACGCAGCCGGCTGTCCCACTTGCTCAAGCGCATGGAAGCCCGCGGACTGGTGGAGCGGGTGGCCTGCCCCACGGACGCACGCGGTTTCAATGTTTCGATGACCGCCGCCGGCTGGGACGTCCTTCGGCAGGCTGCGCCCGGCCATGTGACCTTTGTGCGGGAGAACGTCTTCGATCCGCTCTCGGCCGCGGAGCGCGAGGCGCTGTTCTCGGCAACCGCCAAGATCCAGCAGTCCATCCGCGACGCGGGCCTCTGGGGGAACACCGGCAAGTCATCCTGAGCGGCAGAAGTCACTCCAGTATTTCGGAGACTTCCAGCCACTCCATTTCCAGGCCTTCCTTCTCCTCGGCGATCTCCTGGAGCTTGCGGTTCATCTCTGCCAGCCCGGAAAAATCGACGTCGGCCTTGGCGCCGGCCGCGTGCATCTGCTCCTTGAGCTTGTCCTCCTGCTGACCCAGCTTGCCCAGCTGGCGTTCAATCCGATTGAGATCCTTCTTAGCCTGGCGTTTGTCGGCTTCGCTGTGCTCGGTGCCGGGGGCCGTCTGGGCCGCGCCGCCGCTGGCCGGAGCCGGCGCGGACTTGCCGGTTAGCGATGCTTCGCGCAGCTCAAGGTACTGGTCCACTCCCCCGGGCAGCCCGCGGAGCTTGCCGTCGCCCAGCAGGGCCATCTGGTGGTCGGTCACCCGTTCCAGCAAGTAGCGGTCGTGCGAGACCACCACCAATGTGCCCGGCCATCCGTCCAGCACGTCCTCCACCGCGGCCAGCGTGTCCGTATCCAGGTCGTTGGTGGGCTCGTCCAGCATCAGCACGTTTGGCTCGCCGACTAACAGCCGCAGCAGCTGCAGCCGCCGCCGCTCGCCGCCGGAGAGGTCACGCACCGGCGTCCACTGCTTCTCCTTGGAGAAGCCGAGCTGTTCCACCAGTTGGCTGGCTGAAACCTCGCGTCCGCCGATGTTGAAGACCTGGCGTTCGCGCTGGATCACTTCCACCACGCGCAGGTCCATGACGTCATCGAGTTCGCGGACTTCCTGGGTCAGCATGGCTGTCTGCACCGTCTTGCCGCGCTTGACCTTGCCGGCAGTGGGCTGGATTTCGCCGTTCAGCAGTCGGAGCAGAGTGGTCTTGCCGGCCCCATTGACGCCTACCAGGCCGAGCCGTTCACCCGGTGCCAGCCGCAAGGTGATGTTGTCGAAGAGCGGGCCGGATCCGCCCTCGCCGTCCGAGGGCCGGGGCGGCGGGGTGTAGGACACATGCTCAAGGTCCAGCACGTCCTTACCGAGCCGAGCCGTGGCCATCTTGTTCAGCGCCACCGCGTCCCGGGGCTCGGGCACATCGGCGATCAGTTCATTGGCTGCTTCGATCCTGAACTTCGGCTTCGCGGTCCGGGCCGGTGCCCCGCGGCGCAGCCAGGCCAGCTCCTTCTTGACCAGCTGCTGCCGTTTTCCTTCGACGACGGCGGCCGTGCGGTTGCGTTCGGCACGGGCCAGGACGTAGGCGGCGTATCCGCCGTCGAACGGGTCCACCACGCCGTCGTGGACTTCCCACGTGCGGGTACAGACTTCGTCCAGGAACCAGCGGTCGTGGGTGATCACCAGGAAGGCACCCTCATTCGGGCGCCACCGCGTCTTGAGGTGCCGGGCAAGCCAGGCCACGCCCTCGACGTCGAGGTGGTTGGTCGGCTCGTCCAGCATGATCACGTCGTGCGGCTCGATCAGCAGCTTGGCAAGGGCAACCCGGCGTCGCTGCCCGCCGGACAGCGACGACACCGTCGCATGCCAGTCGACATCGCCCACCAGGCCTTCCATGATCTCGCGGATCCGCGGATTCGAGGCCCACTCGTGCTCGGCGGCCTCGCCGACGATCGCCACCCCAACCGGCAGGTCTCCGTTGAGCACGTCCTGCTGGTCCAGGTAGCCGACGTTGACGTCGCCGCGTTTGGTGACCCGGCCGGCGTCGGGCGTGCTGCGCCGCGACAGCAGCCGCATCAATGTGGACTTGCCATCGCCGTTGCGCCCCACCATGCCAATTCGATCGCCCTCGTTCAGACCGAGGGACACCGAATCCAAGATGGTGCGGGTGGCAAAGGAGACGCTGACGTTTTCTGCGCCGAGCAAGTGGACCAAGGATGCTGCTTTCTGTTGCTTTGACGTAGTGCTTTAGTCGGACCGTGTGGTGGCCGGGTAGGGCCGCGCCGTCAGGCCATGATGCGGGCGCCGTGCACCGGTCCGCGGACCGGCAGGGCAACCACGCCGGCGACGTCCGAGAGCCGCTGAGCCAGTTCTGCCGCTTCCTGCCGTCCCGCGGTCAGAAAGGCCACGGTTGGGCCGGAACCGGAAACCAGGCCGGCCAGCGCGCCTTCGGCCCGGCCCAGTTCAAGGATATCGGCAAGCTCGGGCGCCAGTTCGATGGCGGCTTCCTGCAGGTCATTGTGCAAACAGCCCGCCAGCTGGTGGACGTCGCCGGACTGCATGGCCTGCAGGATCGCCGGCTCTACCTGCTCCGGTTCGGCCGGCACGTGGCCGCGGCGGGCCCGCAGGTCGTCGGCCACCGCATAGACCTTGGGCGTCGACAGGCCGAACGAGGCCGGGACCAGCACCCAGTGCATTTCGCTGCGCGCCAGCGCCGGCGTTAGCCGGTCGCCGACCCCGAGCCCGACGGCAACCCCGCCGTGCAGCGCGAACGGCACGTCCGCGCCGAGTCCGCCAGCCAGCCCGATCAGTTCATCGCGCGAGTAGCCGGTATTCCAGAGCGCGCTGCAGGCCACCAGGGCGGCAGCGGCGTCGGCCGACCCACCGCCCATCCCGCCCGCTATCGGGACCCGCTTGGTGATGTCCAGGTGCACACCCTGCGGGTGGCCCAAGGTTTCACGGATGAGTTCCGCAGCCTGCACCGCTAAGTTGGAGGTATCCAGCGGAATGCCGGCCAGGTCGAAGTCCAGTCCAGCCCCATTGCGCACACTGACCGTGATGGCTTCGTCGTCGCGCGCCGTGGCGGTGACTTCCTCGTAGAGCGAGAGCGCCAGGTAAACACTGGCCACCGAGTGATAGCCATCCGGCCGGGGGCCGCCGACGCGGAAGGAGACGTTGATCTTTCCCGGCGCCATGACGCGGACCGGACGTGTTCTGCTCATGCCACCATCCTCCTAGCCGACGAGCGGATGGTTGAACTCCGCGATCCGGGCAAAGGCGGCGATGTCCAGCACTTCCCCGCGCGCGCTGGGATCCACATTGGCTTGGCGCAGCGCTTCCTCCGCCCGCGCCGCGCTGCCGGCCCAACCGGCCAAGGCCGCCCGCAGCGTCTTGCGGCGCTGCGCGAAGGCGGCGTCGATGACGGCAAATACCTCGCGGCGCGGGGCGCGGGTCACCGGCGGCTCGCCGCGGGTGAACTCCACCAGGCCGGAGGCGATCTTGGGTGCCGGCCAAAACACGTTCATGCCAATCACGCCTGCCTTGCGCATGCTGCCGTACCACGCGGCCTTGACACTGGGAACGCCATAGATCTTGGAACCGGGTTTGGCCGCAAGCCGGTCGGCCACCTCGTCCTGGACCATCACCAAGCCGTGCCGCAGCGACGGGAAGTGCTCCAGCAGGTGCAGGACCACCGGCACGGCAACGTTGTAGGGCAGGTTCGCGACCAGCGCGTCCGGCGCCTTCGGCAGCTCGGTGACCTGCAGCGCGTCCGCCAGCACCACGTCCAGCCGGCCGGCGGCGTCGGGACGCCATTCGGACGCAGTCTGCTCCAGGCGGGCGGCAAGCTTAGGGTCGATTTCGACGGCGACCACATGCCCCGCTGCATCCAACAGCCCAAGCGTGAGCGAGCCGAGACCGGGACCGACCTCCAGCACGGTCTCACCGGGTACTACGTCGGCGGTGGCCACGATCCTGCGGATGGTGTTGCCGTCGATGACGAAGTTCTGTCCTAGGGTCTTGGTCGGACGCACGTCCAGTTCGGCCGCGAGCCTGCGGATGTCGGCAGCCCCGAGCAACGGCTTGGGTGGTACGGCCGCAGTTTCCCTGTCGTTCTGCCGGGAGCCGGTGCCGGGGGCGGAATGTGGTTCTGTCACTGTGCCATCGTATCGGGCCGGCGCCTGCTGCCGCGGCCCCGCCCCACCCGCCTGCCGCACCCCCGGTTAACGCACTTCGGGCCCGGGCTGTGGTGCCCGGGCCCGAAGTGGGCGGAATAACTGACGGGATGCTTAGAGCAGTCCCAGCTTGGCGGCGCAGGCAGGCCAGTGGCCCCACCCGCCGTTGCCGCGCAGCACTTCGGCGGTCGCGATCTGTTCCGACGGAGTGGCCATGTAAGCGTAGGGCGCATACTTGCCGCCGCCGGCGCCCAGCCAGGAGCTGGCGCTGAACTGCAGGCCTCCGGAGTAGCCGTTGCCCGTGTTGATGGACCAGTTGCCGCCGGACTCGCATTCCGCCAGCGCCTGCCAGGTGCCGCCTACGCTGGCGTTATTGACCTTGGCCGGGCGCTTCTTCGTGCCAACGGTGATCTTCTGGCTGACCGGTTCGCGAGTGACCTTTTCCCTGACCAGCTTTCGGCTGGTTTCCTTCCCGTCGGTCAGGACGATCTCGTAGACCTTAACCCGTTCGCCGGCCTTGCCGGAACGGGTGACCTTTTCTTCGTCGCTGAACATCGAGGAGTTGGTCGTCTCGTCCGTACCAAACGGGATGGACTCGGTCTCCTCGACTCGCTCGCGGTCAATCCGGGTCACCTTGACCTTGGTGCCCTCCTCGACCGGTTCCTTGGCAGCCACGGAGAGCTTGTCGTCCTTGCGGACCTTGATCTTGTGTTCCTGCAGCAGGTTGCCGATCGTCGTCGCGGTGGTGACTTCCTTGCGGGTCTTGCCGTCGACGGCAATCGTGACATTCTTCGGGGTTGAGATGGTCACCGCACCCACCGAGGCCAGTTCGGCGGTCAGCGGCGCCGACAGGGCGGACTCGTCGGTCACTTCCAGTTCATCCAGCAGTTCCCGGACGGTTGCGGCCGTCGTGTGGATCGTGGAGCTGTCGCCGTCCACGTTCACATTGACCGGCTTGGCGGTGACTACCTCGATGTTGGCGCCGTCGGAGATTTCCTCGCCGACCGCCGGCGTGACGTCGTCGCGTTCGCCGACCACAACCTCGGATTCGGCGAGTACATCCGCCACCGTGGAGCCGAACGTGGAGACGGTGCTCGCTTGCCCGTCCACTGTCAGGGTCACGGACTTGTTGTTGCCCACGAAGGCAACCAGCCCAAGGACCAGTGCGGTCATGACGACGATCTGGCCGGCGATCTTCACCCAGCGGTTCTTCAGCGCGTTTGTCACGGTTCCCGAATCTGTTGCAGCTTCCGGGCACGGGGACATGAAGACACACGCCAAGAGCGCGCCGATTCCCACGGCACGATGCGAGTGCAGGCAAGCACCTGCAGCGGCTGTTTGGGCGTACGAACGGAACGTCCAACTGCAACCGCTACCGGTGTGGCAATGTCCGGATGCCTTCCCCGACCCCGGCCATTAGCTACCTACCGTAATCGAAACGTGACATGGCGACAAGCCCGGTTACCCGGCGGTAGCCGGGGCACCGCGCCACGGACCCCGGTCCCGGAGGCCGCTGTTTCACATTTACCGGGGCTGGCTAGGAAAAATACTGCTGTGTCATTCGCTCTGCCACGAGCCGTAGACGCGCTGCGTGTTTTGCGCCACCTCTGTGCATAACGCCGCCAGTTCCTTGTCTAGAACCCGCGCCATCGAACGCACGGTGTAGGGCACCAAATAGCTGGCGTTGGGACGCCCGCGGTACGGGTGCGGGGTCAGGAACGGCGCATCGGTTTCGGCCAGCACCAGCGCCGGTTCAGCCGTGGCCAGCGCCTCGCGCAGGCCGTCGGCGTTCTTGAAGCTGACGGTGCCGGCGAAGGACATATGCCAACCGTTGTCATTACAGATTCTGGCCAGCGCTGCATCGCCGGAAAAGCAGTGGAAAACCACTTTCTCCGGTGCGCCCTCCTCGCGCAGCACCCGCACCACGTCCTCGTGTGCGTCGCGGTCGTGGATCTGCAGGGCCAGGCCCAGCCGTTTGGCCAGGTCAATGTGGCGGCGGAACGATTCCTGCTGGGCTCCCCGACCTCCGGCTTCCGTCCGGTAGTAGTCCAGGCCGGTCTCACCGATGGCCCGAATGCGCGGATGCTTGGCTATTGCCTCAATTTCCGCCAGGGCCCGCTCCAGTGTGCCGGCCTCGGCCAGCGGGGGCACGTCATTGGGATGGATGGCCACGGCGCCCAGCAGCCGCGGCTCGGCCTGAACAGCTTGCAGCGTGAAGCGCGCCGACTCCAGATCACAGCCGACTTGGACCGCGCCCGCGACGCCAACCGCCTCGGCGGCGTCCATCGCCTGCCCGACCGTGACCGACACCAGCCCGTCACGAAAGTCCAGATGGGTGTGGTTGTCCATCACCGGCACCGGCAGCGGCTCAGGCGCCGGCGGATAGCTCAGATTACGACGACGGCCGTCGCCCTCGGTGGGGCTGCGCACCGTAGACGTCTGGGCCGCTGAGCTGTCAACTGTGTAAGCGGGGGGCGTTTCGCCGGCAACGGCGGCTGGAAAATTGGCCATACTGCCAGCCTACTGAAGCTCTGGCTGCGGCCCCGTTACCGTCGGCAGGCGTATCAAACAAACGTTTCAAGTGTCTACCGCATCACACAGGCAGCCAGTAGGGTTGAGACAACCGGCCCCGTCTTACCGGAAGGCAATTGATGGATACGCAGCAGGACATGGCAGAGGCCGGGACTATCCGCTCCGGCAGCGCTGGGCTGGGACAGGGTGACGGGCTTGCGCTGGCTGAATTCCATGACGCCTGCGGGCGGATCAGGGCTGCGATCGAGACCGTCATCGACGGTAAGTCTGAAGCGGCCCGGCTGGCGCTGACCGTCCTGCTGGCCCAGGGGCATCTGCTCCTGGAGGACGTGCCCGGCGTCGGCAAGACCATGCTGGCGAAGACACTGGCCAAGACCATCGACTGCAGCGTGCACCGGATCCAGTTCACGCCGGACCTGCTGCCCTCCGACGTCACCGGTGTCTCGGTCTACAACCAGGACAAGCACCGGTTCGAATTCCGGCCGGGACCGGTGTTCGCCAACATCGTCATCGGTGACGAGATCAACCGTGCCTCGGCCAAAACGCAGTCGGCGCTGCTTGAGTGCATGGAGGAATACCAAGTCACGGTGGATGGCACCTCCTACCCGCTGGACACTCCGTTCATGGTGATCGCCACGCAGAACCCGATCGAGATGGAAGGCACCTACCCGCTGCCGGAAGCCCAACGCGACCGGTTTATGGCCCGGATTTCCATGGGCTACCCGGACCTGCGCGCGGAAATGGACATGTTGGAGACGCATCAGTCGGTCTCACCGCTGGTGGCTGTCCGTCCCGTCGTCACGGTGGACGAGGTGCGCAGCATGGTCGCCACGGTCCGCGATGTCTACGTCTCGCCCGCAGTGAAGGAATACACGGTCAGCATCGGTCGGGCCACCCGGGACCATCCGCATTTGCGGCTGGGGGCAAGCCCGCGCGCCATGCTCCAGTTGCTGCGTGCGGCCAAGGCGACGGCGGCCCTGAACGGCCGCGACTTCGTCCTTCCCGATGATGTGGCCAGCGTCGCCGAAGCCGTGCTGGCCCACCGGTTGATCCTCGACCGCAAAGCCGTGACGGCCGGCGAAGACGCTTCCAGCGTGGTGGCAGCGGTGGTAGCCAAAGTCCCGGTCGGCGGCGAATCCCGCCGCGTATCCCCCTGACGCCATGGGCGCCTTCGGCTGGCTGCCCACCCGGTTCATCACGCTGCGCGGCTGGGGATTTGTGGCGGCCGGAACGCTGGCGCTGCTGCTGGCGCAGGTACTGGGGCGCCGGGACCTGCTCACGCTCGGGCTGTTCCTGGTCGGCTTGCCGCTGCTGGCGGCGGCGGCGATGGTGCTGCTCAAACCACAGTTCACCGTGGAGCGAAAGTTCCGGCCCCCCTCCGTTGAAACCGGCGTGGTGGCGCAGATCGAGTTGACCGTGCGGCGCAGCGGGGGGTTGGCGGGTCTCGTGTACATGGAGGAGCAGCTGCCGCTGCGTTTCGGCAAGGCTCCGTCATTCCGGTTCCCGGCCCGGCACCCGTCCCGCTCCGGAGCGAGCATCTATGAATACAAGGTCCGCTCCAACCAGCGCGGGTTGTTCGCCATCGGACCGGTCACAGCCGATTTCACCGATCCCTTTGGACTGGCCAACCACCGGCACCATCTAGGCGAAACCAGTCCCTTGGTGGTCACTCCGGCCCCGGTGCAACTGCCCGCCACCACGCTGACCGCAGCACGCGGTTCCGACGGCACAGCAAGCACCAGGCGGCAAGCCAATCCCAGCGACGACGACGTGATGACCCGCGAATACCGCTATGGCGATCCGCTGCGCCGGGTCCACTGGGCAGCGACGGCCCGGCACGGCGAGCTGATGGTCCGCCAGGAAGAATCGGTGACCACACCGCAGGCCACGATCGTGCTGGACCGGCGGGCTTCGGCCTTCGGCAACGGCCTGCTGCCCTCCTTCGGCGATGGCGGCAACCATCACGGCGACCTGCTGCACACCTCGCCGTCCTTTGAGTGGGCAGTCACGGCCGTGGCCTCGGCCGCCAACGACTTCCTGCAACGCAACTACACGGTCCGGCTCCTCGACATCCACGCCGCGGCAGCCGTGCTGGAGTCGCCGTCCGCGCCGTCGCCCGGTCAGGAAGAATTCGACGGACCCGCGGGCTACCAAGATTTGGCCGAAGGGCTGGCCGCGCTGGGCCTGGCCGAAGACCACCGTAAGTCCGAGCGGCATCCAACGGCGCCTGCTTTCGGGGACCGGCTGATGGACAAGCTTGCGGCGCACAAATACAAGGGGCCGCTCGTCGCCGTCCTGGGCGAGATCAGCAGCGATGAAGCGCGGCTGCTGGCACCTGCTGCCGAATTCGGCTCGCATGCCTTCGCCCTGATCGTTACCGACCAGCCACAACACGCGAGGGCGCCCATGGACCTGCTGCGCGCCGGGGGCTGGCGGACCGTGGCGATCAGCCCCAAAGCCTCGGTGTCGGCCGCCTGGGCGCACTTCGACCTGCGCGACCGCATCGAACCAATGGGAACAGGAGCGGCGCCGTGACCGTCATGCTGGACCGGCCCACCGACCGCCGCACGCACGGACCATCCGGTCGCAGTGGCAGCCGGCCCCCCTCCCCCGGCTTCGCACCGTGGTTGATGAGCACCGCCGTCGCCGTGGCAGTCCTGCTCACCGCCGCCAACCTGCATGGCGTCCTCGACGGCTGGAGCTGGCTGTTCCACGTCGCCGTGACCGTATGTTCCATCGAGGCTGCCACCGGTCTGGCCCGCCGGATGGACTGGACCCCGCTGACCGGGGCGCTGCTGGGCCTGGCCGCGTTGGTGATGTCGGTGAACGCCATGTTCTTGGCGCCTTCCAGCTTCCTGGGCGTTATCCCCGGACCCGGCACCTTCGCCGCCCTGGATCCTATGCTGGAGGAAGCCCGGGACACCGTGGTGTCGCAGGTGGCTCCGGTGCTGGTCAACCCCGGCATTGCCCTGGCGGCCTGCGTGGGAGTCGGACTGATTGCCCTGCTGGTGGACACCCTCGCCGTCCCGCTGCAGATGCCTGCCATCAGCGGTCTGGGCCTGCTCGGTTTGGCTTCTGTTCCGGCCATGATCAAACCGAACAGCATCGGTGCGGCAGGATTCCTGGCTGCCGCCGCCGGTTATCTGCTGCTGCTGGGATGCGCCCAGTGGTTGGCCGCCGATGGCGGGGGCAGGGGCCGTCTGGCATCGTCGGAGCAGCTCCGCCGCGGCTCCGGCATCGCGGCCGCCGGGCTGGCGGCCGCGATGGTGCTCCCGCTGGCCGTCCCAGGCTTCTCATCCGGGCTGTTTCCGGAGGGGTCGCGGCTTAATTGGGGTTCGCCCACCGGACTGAATCCGGTGGTCAGCCTGGGCGACAACCTCCGACGGCCCGGCGCCTTCGGCCGGATGACCTATGCCACCGATGCGGAGGAGCCGCTTTATCTGCGCTCGGTCACGCTGGAGAACCTGACCGGTGCGCGCTGGAGCCCCAGCGCGTTCGGGGGCAACAAGCGAACGGGCATCGACGAACTGGACGTGCCCGGCGTGCAGGACCTCATGGCAGCCGGCGAGGTAACCACCACGCTGATCAGCACGGCCTCCTTTACCAGCCCGTGGCTACTGGCCCCCTATGCTCCGGTGCAAGTCTCCGGCGCCCGCGGCCAGTGGAGCTGGGATGCCAGCACGCTGAACATCCGCGGAGAATCCGGCACCACCACCGCGAACCAGGACTATGAAGTGCGCAGCGCCAAACCCCGGCTGACCCGGGACGTGCTGCGCGCCGCCGAGCCGGCCGGAAGTGGGGCTGTTGATCCGGTTTTCTCCGAGCTCCCCGGCAACATGCCGGACATTATTACCGAGACGGCAGCGACAGTGCTGGACGGACTGGACAGTCCGTACGAGCAGGCCATGGCCATCCAGACGTATCTGCGCAGCTCGGGCTTCGTGTACTCGGAACAGGCGCCCGTTGACGGCGGCTACGACCAGAGCGGATTTGACGTGGTGGCGGCGTTCCTGCACGAGAAGTCCGGCTACTGTATCCACTACGCAGCAACCATGGCCATCATGGCCAGGATCGCCGGGATCCCCAGCCGGATGGCGGTCGGCTACGCACCCGGGCGCCCCACCGGAACGGTTATCAATGATGGCCCGGGCGGGGACCTCAAGGAGTTCGAAATCGACTCCCGGGACGCCCATGCCTGGCCGGAGCTCTTCTTCAGCGGCATCGGCTGGGTCTCCTTCGAACCGACTCCGTCACGAGGCGTGCTGCCGGCCTACGCGCAGACCGATTTCTCGCCTGGCTCTGCCGCACCGGCGGACGACGTTCTCCGGCCCACGGACCAGCCCCGGCCGGCCACCGGCGCCGCTGAAGAGCCGGCCGATTCGAGTTCTCCTGCTCCGGCGGACGACGACGTGTGGTTCCGCCAACTGTGGTCTGCGGCAGTCGCGGCCTTGGTGCTGGGCCTCCTGCTGGCGCCGCTGGTGCTGCGACGCCGTCGTACCAATCGGCGCAGGGCGGCGCTGGCGGCCGGCGGAACCGGACGCAGGGCCGCCGTCGCCGCGTGGGTTGAAGCCGTGGATACCGCGGAGGACCTCGGCTGGCCGGCCTCGGCCACGGAGACTCCGCGGGCTTTCCAACAGCGCCTTGACGACGCCGGAGCGGTCGCAGGCCAGTCTTCCGCCGCCCTGACCCGGCTGCGGGCCGGCTACGAGCGAGCGGCGTACGCGGCTCCGGAGACCCCGTCACCGGACGGCGACAACGCTGCCCACTGGGCGGATGTGCAAGCCGTCAAGGGCAGGCTCCGAGAGCTTGCCGGCTGGCGGCGGCGCTTGGCCGGCCTGTTCTGGCCCGCCTCGCTGTTCAGCCGCCGGCCGTCCGGAGCGGACGGCCGGCGGCTGGACCGAAACTACTTGGCGTAGGGATCCGCGATGCCGATGTACTGGACGGTGGTGTACTCGTCCAGACCTTCTGCACCACCTTCGCGGCCCATGCCGGACTGCTTCACCCCGCCGAACGGGGCGGCCGCATTGGAGATCACGCCGGCGTTGTAGCCGACCAGGCCGAATTCGATCTGCTCGGAGACACGGAACATGCGGTTCACGTCGCGCGAGTAAATGTAGGAGGCCAGGCCGTACTCGCTGGCGTTGGCCAGCGCGATGGCCTGCTCCTCGGTTTCGAACGTGGTCACCGGGGCGACCGGGCCGAAGATCTCGCTGCGCAGGATCTCGGCGTCGTTCGGAACGTTGGCCAGCACGGTGGGCTGGTAGAAGTAGCCGTCTCCGTCCACGGGTGCGCCGCCGGTGCTGACGGACGCCCCGGCTTCCACCGCTGCCGTGACCAAGGCGTGCACGTCGTCGCGCGCGCCGCCGTCAATCAGCGGGCCCACCGTGGTGTCAGCCTCGGTGCCGCGTCCGGTCTTGAGTGCCTTCATGGCGTCGGCGAACTTGGTGGTGAATTCCTCCGCCACGGAGGCCTGGACCAGGAAGCGGTTGGCCGCGGTGCAGGCCTCGCCCATGTTGCGCATCTTGGCAGCCATGGCTCCTTCGACGGCCTTGTCCAGGTCCGCATCCTCGAACACGATGAACGGGGCGTTTCCGCCGAGCTCCATCGAGGTGCGCAGAACGTTGTTTGCCGCGTCCTTGAGCAGTTGCTTGCCAACCGGAGTGGAACCGGTGAAAGAAACCTTGCGGAGGCGGGAGTCCTGCATCAGCGGCCCGGAAATTCCGGACGCGCTCTTCGACGAAACCACGTTCAGCACACCGGCCGGAAGGCCCGCTTCGATCATGGTCTGGGCGAAGAGCTGGCTGGTCAGGGGGGTGAGCTTGGCCGGCTTCAGCACCATCGTGCAGCCGGCGGCGATGGCCGGTCCGACCTTGCGCGTGGCCATGGCCAGCGGGAAGTTCCACGGCGTAATCAGCAGGCACGGTCCGACCGGCTTGCGCTGCACCAGGATCTTGTTTTTGCCTTCGGGCGTGGTCAGGTAGCGGCCGTAGTCGCGCACGGCCTCTTCGGAGAACCAGCGAAGGAATTCGGCGCCGTAAACTACTTCGCCGCGGGATTCTGCCAGCGGCTTGCCCATTTCCATGGTCATCAGCAGGGCGAAGTCCTCGGCCCGCTCGGTCACCAGTTCGAAACCGCGGCGCAGGATCTCGGCGCGCTCACGCGGTGCGGTGCGGGCCCAGGAAGCCTGCACCTTGTCGGCGGCGTCGAGGGCGGCGAGCGCGTCCTCGCTGGTGGCGGAGGCCAGGGTGGCCAGCACCTTGCCGGTGGCCGGATCCGCCACCTCAAAGGTGCCGCCGTCGGAGGCGTCGCGCCATTCGCCGTTGATCAGCAGGCCGGTGGGTACTTTGGCGAGCAGTTCTGCTTCGCGGGCTGCGGTTTCAGCCATGGCGGTGCCTCCAAGTGTTCAGGATTGAGTCCGTGGGCGCAGTGCCCGGTTTCCTTCACAGTAGGTTTCCGCTGCACGGGTGTAAATGCGAGGGTGCACTACGTTCCACGGTCCCTACTGTGCAGATCGACAATATCAACGGCTGCCCCGCACCGCCTGCATCGAACGAGCCCCGGGGCGTTATGTGACGACGGCGGCTTCCTTGCCGCGTGCGCTCAGCTGACGGTATTGGAGCGGGCCGCCAGCACCGCCGAGTACAGTTCCCGCTTGCTGATCCGGGCATCGGCGGCCACCGCGGCGACGGCTTCTTTGAGCCGGGCGCCTTGGGCGACCAAGGCGTTGACATCCTGCACATGGTCTTCGGGCCGTTCGGGTGCTGCCTCCGGAGCTCCGGCCACCACGACGGCGATCTCGCCGCGCACTTCCTCTGTTTCTGCCCATTCGAGCAGTTCGCGGACTGGACCGCGCAGCACTTCTTCATGCAGCTTGGTCAGTTCCCGGCACACGGCTGCCCGTCGTTCCGAGCCGAACCCAGCATCGAGGGCGCGCAGCATTGCCGCCAGCCGGTGCGGCGCCTCGAAAAACACCATGGTCCGCCGTTCGCCTGCCAGCTCCGCCAGCCGCGCCGCGCGCTCCCCCTGTTTGCGAGGCAGGAATCCTTCGAAGGTGAAACGGTCGGTGGGAAGGCCGGACAGCGCCAGCGCCGTGAGCACAGCCGAGGGGCCGGGCACCGCGGTAACCAGGACCCCCGCTTCCACGGCAGCCTCGACCAGGCGGAAGCCGGGATCGGAGACGGCCGGCATGCCCGCGTCGGTTACCATCACCAGCGTGCTGCCGGCCAGGACCAGTTCCAGCAGGTCGGCGGTGCGGCTGGCCTCATTGTGCTCGTGGTAGCTGATGATTTTGCCGCTTGTTGTGATGCCCAAGAGCTGCAGCAGTTTGTGCAGCCTGCGTGTGTCTTCGGCTGCGACTATGTCGGCCGTCTGGAGCAGTTCAACCAGCCGCGGCGAGGCGTCGCGAACATTGCCGATCGGCGTCCCCGCCAACACAATCTGCCCTGGCTGTCCCGATGCCGGACCGCCAGCCTCCCGCTCATTCACATGGACAACCCTACCCGCAGCCCGGCGGCCGGGAATCCAGAAGGGCACCGGGGCGAGTCGATCGGTCCTACCCGCGTCGCCCGCCCGTTCGGTCTCTCCTTCGCCGGCACCTATGGCCTGTTTCGCCGGCACCTTATATAGAGTCGGTATGTGCCCCACCGCAGCGAGGGCCGCTCTGGGGCGGCCGGCAACCTTCACGGTGACGCGTCGCACCCGTTGACTTACTGGCCGGTAACATGAGGGCCGTGACCCAAGCCACGCCCGGACCTGCTGCGGAAGCCCGCCGCCTTGGACGTTGGCTGGAATCGCCCAGCCGAGCCTTCAGCGAGGCAGTTCTGAGTCGCCGGTTGCTGGGTGCTCCGGCACAGTTCGGCATGTGGTCCTGGCTGCTCCCCTTGCTCATCGCCGTCCTTGGCGGCGTGCTCCGCTTCTACCGCCTGGGCGAACCAGGTTCGCTGGTGTTCGACGAAACGTATTACGTCAAGGACGCCTACTCCTACCTGCAGTCCGGCTACGAACGCGATTGGCCCGACAACGCCAACGATTCCTTTAATGCCGGCAAGCCGGACGTCTTGCTGGATACCCCCGAGTATGTGGTGCACCCGCCTGTGGGAAAATGGATGATCGCGGCGGGAATGTGGCTCTTTGGATCCGACAACGCCTTCGGCTGGCGGTTCGGCGCCGCGCTGACGGGAACCCTGTCGATCCTGCTCATCGCCCTGATCGCGCAGGCACTGTTCAAGTCGACGGCGCTGGGCGGCATCGCCGGCTTGTTGACCGCCATTGACGGCCACCATCTGGTCCACTCCCGGACATCGCTGTTGGATATCTTCCTGATGTTCTGGGTGGTCGCTGCGTTCGGCTGCCTGCTGCTGGACCGCAGCGACGGACGACGCCGGCTGGCGGCGAAGATCGCTCGGCTCACCGGTCCCGCCGGGGTGCCGCCCCCTTCGCGGCTGCTCTACGGCCCATGGGTACTCTGGCGGCCGTGGCGGCTGGCCGCCGGTGTCTGCCTGGGCCTGGCTGTGGGGACAAAGTGGTCCGCGCTGGCGTTCGTCGCGGCGTTCGGTCTCATGTGCGTGTTCTGGGACCTCAGCGCGCGCCGGACCGCTGGCGTTAAGGAGTGGTTCTCGGCCGGCGTGATCCGCGACGGCATCCCGGCGTTCTTCACCATGATTCCGGTTGCGGCGTTGACCTACCTGGCGTCCTGGACCGGCTGGCTGCACTCGGACAATGCCTACGACCGGAACTGGGTGGCGTCGAACCCTTCCGAACGCTGGGGCTGGTTGCCGGACTGGCTGCGCTCCCTGGCCGAGTACCACCGCAGCGCCTACACCTTCCACAACGGGTTGCATTCTGAGCACCCGTACGAATCCAACGCCTGGACCTGGCTGTTCATGGGCCGTCCGACGTCGTTCTACTACCATTCCGCAGAAAACGGCCAAGGTGCTTGCCAGGCGGCCAGCGGCTGTTCGGAAGCCGTCACGGTGGTGGGCAATCCACTGATCTGGTGGGCCGCGGCGGCCTCGCTGCTGGTGCTGCTCTTCTGTTGGGCCGGCCGACGCGACTGGCGTGCGGGTGCCATCCTCGCGGGAGTCGCGGCCGGCTACCTGCCGTGGTTCCTCTACCCGGAGCGGACCACCTTCTTCTTCTACGCCATCTCGTTCCAGCCGTTCCTGGTGCTGGCGCTGACCTACACGCTCGGGCTGGCCCTGGGCAGGCCGACGGACCCGCCTTGGCGCCGGCGCCAGGGCGTGCTGGTGGTCGGGCTCTTTGTGGCGGCAGCGCTCTTGGTATCGGCATTTTTCCTGCCGGTTTGGACCGCAGAGCTGATCGATTACAACCAGTGGCGCTGGCGGATGTGGATGCCAAGCTGGATTTGATGCAGGCACAACAACACGACTTTTCCCGGAAGCAGAAAGTGGGCACGACGTGCGCGAAGCGGTAACAGAACTCCTGGCAGCCATGCCGGCGGGGTCGAACATCACCGACATCCTGGTGGCGCAACACCAGCGCGACCCGCAACGGGCGCTCTACGCCGTCAAGCGCAACAGCGCATGGTCCGATGTCTCGGCAGCCGAGCTCCTCGGCCAGGTCACGTCGCTGGCCAAGGGCCTCATGGCGTCCGGCATTGACGCTGGCGACACGATTGCGGTGATGTCCAAGACCCGCTTCGAGTGGACGCTGGTGGATCTGGCGGGCTGGTTCGCCGGCGCCGTCGTCGTCCCCATCTATGAGACGTCGTCCCCGCTCCAGGTCCAGTGGATACTGCAGGACTCCGCGGCCAAAATGGTGTTCGCCGAGGATGCTGCCAAGGCGGCCGTGGTGCACCAGGCCATGTCCGGGCTGCCCGCCGAACTGCCCGTTTGGCAGCTGGATGGGAACGCCGATGGACTGGCCAAGCTGAAGGCAGCCGGAACCGCAGTCACCGACGAAGAACTCGAGCTGCGCCGTACCGCCCGCGGCATGCAGGACGCGGCCTCGTTGGTCTACACCTCAGGCACCACCGGACGGCCGCGCGGCTGCATCATCACCCACGGCAACTTCGCCGAACTGGCGGTGAACGCGGTGGAGTTCCTGCCGGACATCCTGAAGCGTCCGGATGCCAAATCGCTGATGTTCCTGCCGCTGGCCCACGTCCTGGCCCGGGCGGTGCAGGTGATCTGCCTGGCCGGCGGAGTGAAGATGGGCCACACCTCCAGCATGGCCGAGCTGATCGAGGACCTGGCCAGCTACCAGCCCACCTTCCTGCTGGTGGTTCCCCGCGTCTTCGAAAAGGTCTATGCCACGGCCCGACAGAAGGCTCACGACGGCGGCAAAGGCAGGATCTTCGACGCGGCAGCGCAAGCGGCGGTTGCCTACTCCCAAGCACGGGATGCGCAGGCCCGCGGCACCGGCCCCGGCCCCGGGCTGGCGCTGAAGGTTAAGCGTGCCTTGTTCGACAGGCTGGTATACGGCAAGCTCCGGGCGGCCTTCGGCGGCCAGGTGGAGTACACCGTCTCCGGGGCATCGGCACTGAATCCGATGCTGGCGCATTTCTTCACCGGCATCGGCGTGCCGGTGCTGGAAGGCTACGGGTTAACCGAGTCCACCGCGCCTGCGGCGGTCAACCTGCCGCGAGCCAACCGGATCGGCAGCGTTGGGCTGCCGCTGCCTGGCACCACCATCAGGATTGCGGACGACGGCGAAGTCCTGATCAAGGGGATCGGCATCACCCGCGGATACCACAACAACGAGGCTGCCAATGCTGAATTCTTCCGCGACGGCTTCTTCTGCACCGGCGACGTCGGTGTCCTGGACGACGACGGCTACCTCACCATCACCGGGCGGAAGAAAGACCTGTTGGTGACAGCCGGCGGCAAGAATGTGGCACCGGGTCCGCTGGAGGACGCGTTACGCGAGCACCGGTTGGTCTCGCAGGCGGTGGTGGTCGGTGAAGGCCGTCCCTTCATCGGGGCACTGGTCTCCCTGGACGAAGAGGGACTCGCCGGCTGGCTCGCCGCGGCCGGCCGCAGCCCAATGGACCTTGCTGCTGCGGCGGAGGATCCTGCTGTGCGGGCCGAGCTGCAGCAGGCCGTGGACCATGCCAACCGGCTGGTCTCGCGGGCGGAACAAATTCGGAAGTTCGACGTGCTGCGGCAGGACCTGACCGAAGCTTCCGGGCATCTGACGCCGTCGCTGAAGCTCAAGCGCATGACCGTGCTGGAGGACTTCGCCGGGCAGATCGACGGACTCTACAGCTAGCTGGCGGGCCGGGCCGCCAGCCACCTGGTGCCGCTGGCTAATCTGCCGTCCGGTGATAGAAGTTGGCTCGCGAGGGCGGGGTAGCTCTTCGAGGGCAGCCTCCGTGGACCCTGCCCTCGAAGACAAACCCTGCCCTGGTGGCGCCGGGCGACCGCCGGCGGCCTTACGCCGTCTGGTCCTTCTCCCGGGCGAGCAGCAGCTCGTGCCTGCGGCGCTGCTCTTCTGCAGCGGCGGCGCTGCGGTTCCGGCGTCCACGCGTGGGCCAGGTCAGCGCCAGCACCAGCGAGGAGACCATCAGTACCAGCAAGGCAATGACGATTCCGGAGTCCATCCAGAACTGCGCGGGGAAGAGACGGATCAGCGTATCGTCCACGTAGAAGGTCCAGGTACCGTCGGCGAAAAAGATCCGGTGGAAGTCAGTGAAGAATTGCTGCCAGTTGAGCGCACCCAGGATGCCTAGCACCAGGATCAGGATCAGCGTTGCGGCCGAACCGGCGAACAAGCCGCGGCGGACGCCGCCGTGGTAGCGGCGGGCCAAGTAGACCACGCACACCACTGCCAGGATCAGCATGGCCGCTCCGGCAATCATGGTCGCAAGGAAGACGCCTTTGACGTCGGCCATGTGGCTGACCTCAGAGTCCAGGAAGAGGCTGCCGCCATTCGGACCGGCCAGGTCGCCCAGGTACCGCGGACCAGCGAAGTTGAGCAGGTAGTCCACCGCGTAGGAACCGTACGTCATCCGGTCGTCGGTGCTGAAGCCGAAGCTGTCGGCGGGGAAGCCGGGCCGGTGGTATTCGGCCCAGAGGAACAGCGGCGTGGCCACCAGCCGGATGGCCCCGATGATCAACAGCAGCGGAAACAGCACGGCCAGCACCACCTGCAGGATGCGGCCCGCCACAGGCTTGGCGTTCACTGCCTCTTCGCGTGCCGTGGTGCGGCGCACGACTTCCGAACGGGGCGGGCGGACGGAAAGCGCGGTGGTCGCTGGGTTCGCGTCGCCGCCGGCGGCGGGCGAGGCCACCCCGGTGGGCGACGTCAGTGGTGCGGCCGGCACTGGCTTCCGGAAGGCCGGCACCGGCTTCCGGGAGGCCGGCACCTCGCCGGCGGTGCCGGTGGTGCTGATATTGGTGGTGCCCGGGCTGGCCGTGCCGGCGGTGCTGATCTTGGTGGTGCCCGGGCTGGCCGTGCCGGCACCCGCCGCGCTTGCGCTGGCCGCTGAGATTACGGGCGAGCCCGCGCTGGAGCCCCGGCCCTCTCCGCCTAAGTCAGCGCCGGCATCGGTAGCAACCGGTTCGCTTCGGTCAGGGCGCCGCGCAGCAGCCACCGGCGCTGGTTCGGACCCGACTGTATCGGAAGCACCGCCGTCGCGCGCCGTCCCACCGCCCTGCCGCACGGCACTCAGATCCGGCAGCCGGCTGGGCCGCCGCATGGGAAGAGGGTTGGCTCCGTCCCGAAAGCGGCCGTTGGCAGCTGGTACCGGGGGTGCGGGGGCCCGCTCCGGCTCAACACCGGTGTCCTCTACGGGCACTGTCCGGGCTCTGCGTCCGTCTCCGCCGGGGTTCGTCTGTTCGACTGCCACGTCCGTCGCCTCTTTCTGTACCGCTGGCCTCTCTGATTATGAGACTACCGCTGGCCGGCGATGCTTCGCGGTTGCCACCCCGGGCGCGACCCGCCCGGCTTCTAGCCGGTGACTGCGGTCTCGCCGGCGTCGAACCGGCCGAGGTCGCCGCGCTCCCCCGCCAGGTACGCTCGCCGGCCCAGCACCAGCGTGTAAACCCAGTAAGCCGCCAGCACCAGGACGCCGATCCCCAGGCGCAGCCAGTCCGGCAGCGGGCTCGGCGTCACGAACCCCTCGACCAGGCCGGAGATGAAGAGCACCAGGACCAGCCCCAGCGCAACGGTGATCAGCGACCGGCCTTCCCGGGCCAGCGATGCCGTGCGGGTCAGTCGCCCGGGCGAGACCCAGGACCAGAAGATCCGCAGGCCGGCCGCGCTGGCAATGAAGATCGCGGTCATTTCCATCAACCCGTGGGGCAGGATGTAGACGAAGAAAACGTCCAACCGATCGTAGGCTGCCATCATTCCGCCAGCCATGCCGACGCCCTGGGCGTTCATGAACAGGATGTACGGCACCCACAGCCCGGTGACGCCGAACGCCACCGCCTGAGCGGCGATCCAGGCGTTGTTCGTCCACACCATCCCGGCGAACGAGGCATTGGGATTTTCGGAGTAGTAATTGACGAAGTCCTCTTCCACGTACTTCCGGATGTCCTCGTCCGAACCTATTGCTTTGATGACCTCCGGGTTCCCCGCGACCCAGGCGCCGAACAGCCACGCGACCAGGATGAACACGGCGCCGATGATCACGGTCAGCCACCGCAGCCGGTAGAACGCGGCAGGCAAAGACAGCACAAAAAACTCGGCAACGTCCCGGGCGAAATGGGAGCGCGCCCCGGTGAACCGGGTGCGGGCACGGGACAGCCGGGTGGAGAGCGCCGCGGACAGCTGGCCTTCAGCCGCCACCGACCGGATCATCGACAAGTGGGTCGACGTACGCCGGTAGAGCACCAGCAGTTCATCCGCCTCGGCGCCGGTGAGCCTGCGCTTGGCACTCAGTTCGTCCAGCCGCTTCCAGTCGTGCTGGTGCACCGCGGTGAAGGCATCGATATCCACACCCATAGCCTATCCGGCGGCGAACCCGGGTCAGCGGTCCGAACGGCCGTCGGCTGGCGCCCGGATCGCTAGAGTGGAACCAGGCGGCACAGGCCGCCCGGGAAAGGGGTCCGATGAGCAACGTCATCACCGGCGAGGCGGTAGTGCTGGAGCTGCGGCCGGCGTCATTCGGGGTCCGGGCGCTGAGCTCGATGATCGATGTGCTGGTCAACGTGGCCCTGCTGATAGCCGCCTTTGTGCTGCTGACCGAAACCCTGAATGTCGGATTCGACGCCGCTGCCGCCCGGGCGCTGGGCATCACGGTGGTGTTGTTCTTCCTGGTGGTCGTGCCCATCGCGGTCGAAACGCTGACCCGCGGCAAGTCGCTTGGCCGCTGGGTCATGGGGCTGCGCATAGTCCGTGACGACGGCGGCGCCATCCGTTTCCGGCATGCGTTCATCCGCGGGCTGCTGGCGGTCTTCGAACTGTACTTGCTGCTCGGTTCGGTGGCGTTCATGGCGGCCCTGTTCAATGACAGGTCCAAACGGCTGGGCGATCTCCTGGCCGGCACCTACAGCATGCGGGAGCGCGTCGGGGTGATGCCGAAGGTCCTGCCGGAAATTCCTCCGCAGCTGGCGCCGTGGGTGAAGCTGGCGGATATGGGGCGGCTGCCGGAACCGCTGGCCCGGCGGATCGTGCAGTTCCTGTCCCAAGCGCCCAAGATGATCCCGGCCTCCCGCGCCAGGCTGGCCACCGCCCTGGCCAATGAAGCCTCAGGCTACGTCTCTCCCCCGCCGCCGGCTGGGACACCGCCGGAACTGTACTTGCTGGCGGTCATGGCCGAACGGCGCGAACGCGACTTTTCCCGGCTGACCCGGCAGCACGAACGGGCCGTCCAGCGCGGCGAACGGCTGCATGCGCTGCCGTTCCAGGACTAGCGCTTCCGGATAAGTGCTGCCGGACTAGGAACGCTGGCCTGGTCGCCCAAGCACGGAGCCGCCGGACCCGCTACTTCTTCTCCTGGGACGTCCAGGTCTTCCAGTCCACGTTCCAGTCGCCGAAACCGTCCGTCGGATCCAGGAATCCACCGTCGGTGTTGCGGATATCCACGATGTCGCCGGTGCGCATCGTTTCGTAGAAGTACCGTGCGCCGGCCTCGGACATGCCCACACAGCCGTGCGAAATGTTCCGTACACCCAGCGCCGAGGGGTCCAGCGCGGTGTGGACGAATTCGCCGCTGTTGCTCAGCCTGCTGGCGTACTTGGCGTTGAACGGCTCGTACCAGTCAGGGTCACCGGGCTTGAGCCCGATGCTGCGCGGGTTGAACGGCAGCGACTTGTGCATGTCCATGATCGGGTGGATTCCCTTGCTGGACGGCCAATTGGGGTCGCCCAGAGTGACCGGGAAAGTCTGGGTCAACTGGCCACCCACATAGATCTTCATGGTCTTGGTCTTGTTATCGACGATGGCCCGGCGGTCGTCAAGGATGTTGACGGTGATCTTCTCGTCGTTCATGCCGATCATTTTGTTGCCGAACTCCACGCCGAAGAGCTTCATGTCCACGGTGACCGTGCTGTTGGGTGCCCAGTACTTTGCCGCCCGGTAACGGGCCTTGGTGTCCGAATACCAGTAGAACTCGCCCTTTTGTCCGGCGGAGGTGGTGATCTTGATGGCTTCCTCCACCTTCTTCTTGTTCAGCACGGGCTCGCTGAAGTTGAACTCCAGAGGCTGCGCGATGCCCACGTGCTGTCCGTCCAGCGGGTACATCCAGCCGTCGGCCTGGTTGGGTGCCAGCACCGTCGTGAAGCTCTGTTGCTTGACCGTCTCGGCGCCAACGCTGTCTACGAGGGTGTAGCTGAAGTCGTACTTGGTCAAAAAGTCCAGCCGTTCAGTGGCTTTCCAGACGGTGCCGTCCTGGGACAGTTCGCCGGCAACCGGGTCCCCGCCCTTCGCAGGTGCCAGCAGCACGTCTTTAATGGAGGCGTTCTTGGCGGTGATGGTGGCGACGGTGGCCGGGTTGACCTCCACGGCTTTGTCCTTCGGGGAGACACCGACCGACATGGCCTTGGCAATCGGTTCCGAGAATCCCGGGCGCTCGGCGGGCGCAACGGCCAGCATGCGCCCGAGTTGCGCGGCAAAGGTGGGCGACGCCACGGTGGCTGCGGTGACGGCTGCCGCGGCAGCCACCAGCACGCCGATGATGCACAGCAGCGCAATCTTCAGGCCCTTGCGCTTCTTTTTTTCCTCAGTCATCCCCAACCCAAACTCGAGACCTCGCGGCATGGTGCGCGCCGCCCGGGCCCAGCACGGCCCTGCTTCCATGGTAGGTCGCGCGGGGGCCTGCGCCCGGCCATTCCGCGGCGCGGCCGTCCAACAATCCGGTAACCATCCCGGAGACGACGGCGGCGATGGGCACCCGAGGTGCCCATCG
>NZ_JBNHHC010000032.1:0-70910 GCF_059091865.1 Arthrobacter sp. B0316-1-20
CTCCAGCCTCACCAACGCCGAAGCGAAAAAACTCAAATCACTCCTGCAAACCGTCGCCACCGCACACGGCATCGAAACAACCACACCCAACCACGAATGACTGCCCGGCCTGCGAGTGACACCAAACGGCCTCACTCATCGGGCGCGAGCAGCTCCGGCCCACCGAACACGCAAAGTCGCTAATGCGGACAAAAAGGCTTCCGGATCATCAAGGATCAAGTGGTGGTGCGCATTGCGTATGGTCAAGGCATTCTGGTGACCAATCTTCTGAGCAACCCTTTGAAATTGCTGTTCGTTGACAAGCACGGATTGCTCTCCCCTGATATATCCGAATCGGCCCTTCAGCGCGTCGGCAACCTCTTCCCAGGGTGCCAGCGAGGTTTCGCGCTTACGAGTCAATATGGACGGGTCAAACTTCCAGGTCCAGCCCGATATGGCGTCCCCCTTCAGGCTTTGGAAGGCTATGTGCTCCATAAGATGTTCAGCCGGTCGGGGCTGAGCCGGGACCACGCGAAAATGGGAGGCCGCAACGCTTGGATCTGCGTACCTCCGTGGCGATCTATGATCCACGCCAGACTTGCGCTCACTTAGTCGGGGGAAGCTCCAACCTATCGCCGAATCTACGACGATCAGACCCGACCATGCCTCCGGTTCCCGAAATACCGCTTCGATTGCAATCACGCCACCAAGCGAGTGTCCGACCAACAGAGGAGTCGAAGATATACCTAGGCCCTTCACCAAACCTATGACTTCCGCGGCCCATTGCTCCCGGCTGTACACCTTTCTCCAACCGGAATCGCCATGGCCTGACAAATCGATAGCGACTACATGTCCGAAGTTTTCATCGAGAAGTGAGGGTGCCAGATGGTCCCACCATCGCGAATTTGCAGCTGCCCCATGAACAAGCACTATCGACGAAGAACCGCGATACCCCCATTCCGAAAACGCAATTGTTATGCCATTGAGGTTCATCTTGCTGTTCCGAGGTAGCATTCTCAGATTACGACGCGTTCGATCCGTTACACCGACGCCCTGCGTAAGAGCAGTTTGCGGCTTAAATTTTTGTTTGCACAAGTCCAGTTCATTTCCCGCGCATCCAGTGTGAATCTTCTCAGCGTGCCCCAAGACCGACCTTCTTTCCCGCCAAAAAAGCTTCGACTGCCTTTGCTGTCTCCTGCGTGGACGCACAGGCCACCATACGCTCCGCCTCAATTTCGAGCATTTGATCCAGATCCAGAGATTCTGCGTCGACAAGGTTCTGCTTCATTAGGCGCAATGCGCTTTGGGGCTGCATAAGAAACCGTTGTGCGACGCTGTCAACTTCTTCATCTACGTTGTCACATACTTGTGTAACAAGTCCGATTGAATAGGCATATTCAGGATCAAAGGAGCGGGCTCGGAGATACAGATCTCGGGCGCGCCCTGCGCCGATAATGCGCTGGAGAAGCCAAGTACCTCCAAAGTCACCAGAAAAACCGACATTGATAAAGGCCGTGTGGAATGTTGCGTTGCGATCGCTAAACCGCAAGTCGGTTGCACACGCCAATGAAAGCCCCGCGCCGGCGCAAGCTCCCTTTATTGCACTGATCGACACTGCCGGCATGCGACGCAGGAGGCTGATCACTCGAGCATATGTTCGCAGAGCCCGCGACTGCGATTGCGACGATCCAGCGCCGAGGATGTCTTCGGCAATTCCAGCTTTGAGGTCTCCACCGGCACAAAATGCAGGGCCTGCACCCTGGACCACAAGGACACGAATGGAGTCATCGCTTGCGACGGTCTCCACGCAGTCGAGAAGTCTTCCAAGGAGTGAGGCATTCATCGCGTTGAACGACTGCGGTCGGTTCAGCGTCAGCCGAGCCAGCGAACCACGAACTTCCATGAGCACTGACTCTTCGCTCTTCATTGGAGCCTCCAAACGCTATTTGTTATAGTTCTGAACAGTTTACATATTCCACACTTATTTGCGCACAGGGCGCAACCCCTGCCGAAAAAATCCCCTCGCGGCAACTCATTGACACCCCCCTGCCCCCTACTTAGGATGAGGTCGATACAGTTGCTGTTATCAACTGTTCATGTTCTTGACTAGGATCGATCGTTCGTTTGGCACCGCCGCGACCCGGGGAGGCTGGCGAGTGTATCAAAATAAACCGCATCAAGCGGTCAACCCCACCTACGATTCCGTTTGGGAGTGTGTCAATGATGACAACGCAAGCACGCAGCAAGGCGGCAGTACGGCTGATTGCCGGCATGAGCGCAGGCCTTTTGGCTCTAGGTCTAACCGCCTGCGCCACAGAAGCAAAATCTCAGACGAATCTGGGCAGCTCATCAGATTCTGATGCCATAACTGTCCGGTTCCAATACAACGTAGGCAGCTCGACCTTGCCGATCGTCGTAGCAGAGCGTCTCGGATTCTGGGAAGAAAACGGCATCGATTTCCAAGGCACCGAGATCACTCCAGGCCCCGCTGGCATCGCTGCCCTCGGTTCGCAGTCCGATGTCCTGCAGACCACGCAGCAGACTTTGTTCGAGGCGGCTGAAAAGGGGCGTGATCTGAAGATCTTCGCCGGCATGGGCTTGTCAACGACTGAAGTACCAGCCTTCCCAGTGTTCACGAACGGCGACGCGGACAACTTCGCCGATCTCACGGGTGAAGTTGTCGGCGTACCGGGCCTAACGAGCTTTCCCACAACGGCGCTGAAGTACGTCGCGGACAAAGAGGGAGGCGATTCATCTCAAATCGAGATGGTGGTCGTGCCTTGGGACACCCAGGCAGATCAGCTGAAGGCTGATCGTGTCGCCGCCGTGTGGTCCATCCAGCCGCACGCGATCAACCTCGCGAAGCAAGGGTACAAGATGCTTGGCGACCCCACACTGCTCGCCACTGACCGTGACGAAATGTTGGCCAGCGTGGTTGCAACAACTGCGGAGTATGCGGACAAGAATCCGGAGGCGCTCAAACGCATAAAAGCCGCCCTCAACGACGCCAAGGACTGGATCGAAGGGAACGACGCGGAAGCCAAGGAGATCATGATTGACTGGATCGGTTTGCCCGAGGAGTTGGTTGTCGGTCATCCCCTCACAGCTGTGAAGATCGACATCACCGTGGAGGACCTGGAACCAATGAAGTCTATTTATAAAGACCTCGGACTGTTCGCCAATCTACCTCCGCTTGAGGAAATCTACGTGAGCACCGAAGAATAAGGATGATGCCAGTGGGGGTCCAGCGCCCGACAAAGGACCCCCCTGGCATTGGCCCGAGCGTCCCGTAAAAACGACTCATCGAATTCCATTCCGGGACAATAGGCGTCAAGCAGCACACCAACTGCTTTCTGACGTCAGAGAAATCAGCCGCGCGAGGACGCGAACACGCGCGACAGCAGACACTCTGCAGCATTCTTGCGAATTCCTCCCTGAGCGCCCCCCCTCCCCCAGGCTTTCGACGCAGCGCGAACTTTAGGACCAACTTGATGACGACTTCACTTCCCTCCCCGGCCAGCCTCACAGACCTCTCGGTAGGTTTTCCCGACGGAACTATAGAGCCTGAATATGAAGTGAAACTGGCGCTGGACCCGGACCCGGCCTCTGTCTTTGAGAACCTCGAACCTGAAGATCGCGCCTACTGGTCGCGGGCGCGGGCCTTCGTGCAGGACGAAGTGTTGAACGTCATCGACAACTACTGGGATCGTGGCGACTATCCCCTGCATTTGGTCAGAAGAATGGGGGAATTGGACTTGCTGCGAGACGGCATCTCCGTTGACGGCTTCCCACCGATGTCCAAGATGGCCGCCGGACTAGTGAATATGGAGATTAGCCGCGGAGATGGTTCCCTGGGCACAGTCCTGGCTGTTCAGGGCGGCCTGGCGTTGCGTTCCATCGCCATGTGCGGCTCCGACGATCAGAAGCGTCGGTTCCTGTCGGCATTGGCCCGCGGTGAGGAATACGGAGCGTTCGCGCTAACCGAGCCGACGCACGGCTCGGATTCCGTAGGACTGGAAACCCGTGCGGTACCTACTGCGGGAGGCGTCCTGCTTAATGGGGAGAAAAAATGGATCGGGAACGGCTCCATCGGCGGTGTCACGGTAGTTTGGGCGCGCGCCGAGGATGGACAAGTCCATGGATATCTGGTTCCCCAAGATTCCCAAGGCTATTCGGCGACTATTATCGAAGGCAAAACTTCGCTCCGGGCCATATGGCAGGCCCACATTCGATTAGACAACGTTTTCGTTGCGTCGGATAACGCTCTCCCTGGCGCAACCTCATTCCGGGACACTTCCCGGGTGCTGCTGGCCACCCGCTTGGGGGTAGCTTGGTCCGCCGTGGGACACGCAACTGCGTGCTATGAAACTGCGGTTCAATACGCTGCACAACGGAAGCAGTTTGGCCGGCCTCTAGCCGCCTCCCAGATAGTGCAGGAACGATTGGCCAAGATGCAATCCGAGCTGGCAACAATGCAGCTGATGGTAGTGCAAATGACTCGGCTCGACGAAGCTGAGGAGATCAGCCCTGAACAAGCATCACTGGCAAAGTACACCTGCACGCGCACGGCCCGATCGATCGCAGCAAATGCGCGGGACCTGCTCGGTGGCAACGGCATACTGCTAGCGAACCGTGTGGCCCGGCACATGGTGGACATCGAGGCGATCCATACGTACGAGGGCACAGAGACCATTCAGGCCCTGATCATTGGACGCTCTATCACCGGCATCTCGGCCTTTAACTGAATCTGCTTCTAGCGCTGTGACCACTGCATCCAAATCTATTTTTAAACTCTCTGCTTTCCCACGAAAGGCGATCCAATGAGCCCAGGCAACGTCCCCGTCATTTTGGCCGGATCACGCACCCCGTTCGGTCGGTTCCGGGGCGGCCTATCCCAACTGTCCGCGAGCGAGTTGGGCGCGCATGCCATCCGCGTCGCCCTGCAACGTGCTGGTGTAACTCCACAGTCGATAGAGGCTGTCATAGTCGGGCAGGTTATACAGGCCGGTGCGGGACAAGGACCGGCACGGCAGGCTAGCCTGAACGCCGGAATTGGGTGGGACGTGCCCACCGTGACGGTCAATAAGCTCTGTCTTTCGGGTCTCGCAGCCGTGATCGATGCAGCACGAATGATCCGAGCCGGCGAGGTTGACTTCGTGATTGCAGCGGGCCAGGAATCTATGACAAACGCTCCGCATCTGGCCATGGGGCTGCGCAACGGCGCTACCGTCGGCGATGTCTCGCTGCTCGATTCGCTTAACCACGACGCCCTTCGGGATCCATTCAACGGCGAACTGATGGGCACGGCCACCGACAAGGGAAACGCTACCCGTTCTATCAGTCGTGAGGAACAGGACGCGGTTGCTGCACGCTCCCATCAGCGCGCCTCGTCGGCTCAAGCCGCCGGCATAATGACAGCGGAAATCGCCCCCATCGCTGTGCCCCAGCGCAAGGGTCCCGCACTGGTGCTGGACGTCGATGAAGGTATCCGCCCACAAACGACCCAAGAAACCCTCGCGGCTTTGAAGCCGGCTTTCTCCACGGAAGGGGAGGCAACAATTACTGCTGGTTCCTCTTCACCGCTGTCCGACGGTGCCGCTGCAGTCGTCGTAGCCAGCAAGCATGCGGCCGAATCAGCCGGGCTGGAGTGGATTGCAGAAATCGGCTGGCACGGACAGACCGCCGGACCTGATGGTTCCCTGCATTCGCAGCCTTCGCGTGCAATTGAAGCGGCTCTCAAGCGGGAAGGCCTGACGATCGATGACCTGGATTTAATCGAGATCAATGAGGCCTTTGCGTCTGTGGTCGTTCAGTCCGCTCGAGATTTGGGCATCGAACCCGGCCGAATCAACGCCGACGGCGGCGCCATCGCACTGGGACATCCGGTTGGGGCCTCGGGTACCCGGCTCGTGCTGCATCAGGCACTGGCTTTAAAGCGCAGAGGAGGCGGGACCGGCGTCGTCGCTCTCTGCGGGGGTGGCGGCCAAGGTGACGCCCTGATCCTGCGGGGCGCCGTATGAACTCGGTATATACACCTCTCGCTACCGGCGATTATTCGACGCACGCGGAGCTGAAAGAGGTGCAATTACCCGCGGTCGGAAACTTCGCTCTCATCATCCTTAAAGACAGCGCCAGCCGGCCAACTACCTTCAGCCCGGGGGCCTTGCTCGAACTTGGCACACTGCTGGGACAGGTCAAGGACAGGGTTGATGCCGGGGAGTTTGTCGGCGTAGGCATCACGGGGCACGATCGTTACTTTGTCGCAGGGGCTGACTTGAAAGCTCTTCAAGCAATCAGCGACCTGCATCCGGCTCGTCAAATGGCATGGCTGGGCCACGACGTCTACGCCACGCTGGCGACCATGGGCGTGCCGACCTTCGCCTTCATCAACGGTGCGGCGATGGGCGGCGGACTGGAGATCGCGCTGGCCGCCGACTACCGCACAGTCTCCGCCGGCGCCACCGGCATCTCGCTGCCGGAAGCCTTCCTGGGCCTGATCCCCGGCTGGGGCGGCGTCTACCGGCTGCCGCGCCTGATCGGCCCGGCCAACGCGGTCAAGGTCATGATTGAGAACCCGCTGAGCAACAACAAGATGCTCAACGGCCCGGCTGCCTACCAGCTGGGCATCGCGGATGCGCTGTTCGAGCCGGCCGATTTCCTGGAGCAGTCGCTGGCCTGGGCCGCACGGATCCTGAGCGACGACGACGCCCGCCGGCAGGTGGCCGGACGCCGCGCCGAGACCTCCGCCGCCACCGAGACTGACTGGGACCAGGCCATCGCCGCCGGGCGTGGATTTGTCGAAGCCAAGACCTCCAACGCCGCGCCGGCGCCGGCCAAGGTGCTGGACGTGATGGAAGCGGGCCGCGGAAAAACACAGCAGGAATCCGCCGACCTGGAGGTCGAAGCGCTGGCCGAGCTGATGCAGACCCGGCATTTCCGCGACACCGTGTACGCCTTCCTGGAGCTGGTGCAAAAGCGGTCCAAGCGCCCGGCCGGTGCGCCTGACCCGCAACTGGCCCGGCCGGTCACCAAGGTGGGCGTGGTCGGCGCCGGCCTGATGGCCAGCCAACTGGCCCTGCTGTTCGCCCGGCAACTGAAGGTGCCGGTGGTCATGACGGACATCGACCAGACCCGGGTGGACAAGGGCGTGGGCTACGTCCATGCCGAAGTGGACAAGCTGCTGGCCAAAAAGCGCATCTCTCCCGATGCGGCCAACCGCACCAAGGCCTTGGTCACCGGTTCGGTCTCCAAGCAAGCCTTCGCAGACGCCGACTTCGTGATCGAGGCGGTGTTCGAGGAACTGTCCGTCAAGAAACAGGTCTTCGCCGAAGTAGAAGCAGTGGTCTCCGAGGACTGCATCCTGGCCACCAACACCTCCTCGCTCTCCGTCACCGAGATGGCAGCGGACCTGCTGCATCCCGAACGGGTGATCGGCTTCCACTTCTTCAACCCCGTCGCCGTGATGCCGCTGCTGGAAATCGTGCGCGCGCCAAAGACCAGCGACGAAGTCCTCTCCACCGCCTTCGTCCTGGGCAAGGCGCTCAAGAAGACCACCGTGCTGGTCCAGGATGCCGCAGCCTTTGTGGTGAACCGCGTCCTGCTGCGACTGATGGGCGAAGTGGCGAACGCGTTCGACGAAGGCACCCCCGCGGATGTGGCCGACAACGCGCTAAAGCCCATGGGCCTGCCGATGACCCCGTTCACCCTGCTGGCCATGGTCGGCATCCCGGTGGCCCAACACGTCACCGAGTCGCTGCACGCCGCGTTCGGCGACCGGTTCCGCGTCTCCGCCAACCAGCAACGGCTCATCGACAACGGCATCAAGTCCTTGTGGGTGACCGACGAGACCGGCCGGCAGGTCATCCCCGAGGCCACCCTCGCGCTGCTGGAACTCGGTGACGCCCCCAGCACCTCCGAGCAACTGCTCCGCCGCACCCAGGACGCCCTGGCCGAGGAAATCGGACTCATGCTCGACGAAGGCGTGGTCGCCGCGCCCGAGGACATCGACCTGTGCATGATCATGGGCGCCGGCTGGCCGCTGCACCTGGGCGGCATCACCCCCTACCTGGACCGGGTCGGTGCCTCCGAACGGGTCAACGGCCGGAAGTTCTACCCCGAACCGGAAAGTTCCGCAGTGTGATGGGCAGGAATGATCACAGAGAGCCGCTGAGCCCATCGGACCCAGATGCTGGATCGGATCAGCGTGTCCGATGCACTTGCAGCCCCGCTAGCAGCGTATTGACGCCGAACAGAAACTCTTCGCCGTCAGCCTCGAAATCAGGGCGCTGTTCCAGCAGGCCGGATCGGGCAAGCTCGGCCCGGGTCTGCTCCTCTGCCACCGCGCCGAGGATGTAGTGCGTCAGGCTCTTCGCGCCCCAACGCGCGTGCAGTTCGCTCAGTCCACTGTCCGCCAAGAGCGCGGTCATTCCGTCCAGCGGGGTGAGGGACTCGGGCGCCAGCGCCTGTGCGAGGGAGACGACGTCCGAGCCGTCGCGCACGGCGAGCAGCGCAGCGCGCAGATTCTCCGCGGTGCGCCGGACGGCGCCGTCCGGGTCGCCGCCTGCGTCGCCCACATTCACGGGCTCCAGGATTCGCTCAGCCAGCACCACCAGCAGTTCCTGCTTGTTCTTGACATGCCAATACAGCGCACCGGGCTGAACGCCGAGATCCCGCGCAAGCCTGCGCATCGAGAGGTCGGCCAGGCCGTACGAGCGCAAGATTTCCAAGGCCGTATCGACAATTTTCTGCCGTGTCAGGGCCACGTCGGGCTCCGTCCTCTCCGTCTCCGGCCGATGTCACATACCGCGTCCATCATGCACCATCCTTGACAAGCACTCTGGCCCCACCGACTATTGAACGGTGTTCAATAACTATCATGACCTGGCCGACCGGCAGCTGACCGGCGGCACCCTGACCCGCGAGGATGCGCGTGCCATCCTCGCTTCCGACGATTCGCAACTGCTGGAACTAACGGCGGCAGCAGCGACGCTGCGGCGGGCCCACTTCGGCAACACCGTCAAGGTGAACTATCTGGTGAACCTCAAGTCGGGCCTCTGCCCGGAGGACTGCACCTACTGCTCGCAGCGCCTAGGATCGGCCGCCGAAATCCTCAAGTACACCTGGCTCAAACCGGAAGAAGCCGCCGAACAGGCCGCCAGCGGGATCCGCGCCGGCGCCTCCCGGGTCTGCCTGGTGGCCAGCGGCAAGGGCCCCACGGACCGGGACGTGGATCGAGTGGCCAACATGGTCGCCGGGTTCAAGGACGAGCACCCGCAGGTGGAGGTCTGCGCCTGCTTGGGCATCCTCAAGGACGGGCAGGCGGAAAAGCTCAAGATCGCCGGTGTGGACGCCTACAACCACAACCTCAATACCAGTGAATCCAACTACGCCGACATCTGCACCACCCACGAATACTCCGACCGCGTGCGCACCGTCAACCATGCCAAGGACGCCGGCCTCTCCCCCTGCTCCGGCCTGATCGTAGGCATGGGCGAGAGCGACGAAGAGCTGATCGACGCGGTCTTCGCCCTGCGCGAGCTGGAGACTGACTCGATCCCGGTCAACTTCCTGATGCCCTTCGAGGGCACCCCGCTGGAGGACACCTGGCTGCTCACGCCCGCGCACTGCCTGCGGATCCTGGCGCTAGTGCGCTTCGCCTGCCCTTCCACCGAGCTGCGGATGGCCGGCGGCCGCGAGATGCACCTGCGCTCCCTGCAGCCGCTGGCCCTCCACGTGGCCAACTCGCTCTTCCTCGGCGACTACCTGACCAGTGAGGGCCAGGCCGCGAAGGCGGATCTGGAGATGATTGCCGACGCCGGCTTCACTGTCCTGGCGCCCGCCGGCCCGGTAACTTCTGCGGCCGCGGACGACGACGACGCACCGTCACCGATTTCCATCCGGCGCCGCGGCGCGGGGACGGAGCTTGCCCCCAATGCCTGAGACAGTGCTGTCCGGAAGTGCGCTGCTTGCGCGCGACCGCGGCCTGCTCTGGCATCCGTATGCCCCGCTGGACGGGCCGGCGCCATATTTGGTTGCCGCCGCGGACGGCGTGCGGCTGCAGCTGGAAGCCGCGGACGGGGTGCGCTTCGAGGCGGTCGATGCCATGAGCTCCTGGTGGTCCGCCATCCACGGCTACCGGCATCCCGTCCTTGATCACGCGGTAGGCCGACAGGTGGAGCGTTTCAGCCACGTGATGTTCGGCGGGCTCACGCACGAGCCCGCCGTCCGGCTGGCCGAGCAGCTGGTGGAGCTGGCCCCCGACCCGCTGCGGCACGTGTTCTTCGCGGATTCCGGTTCGGTCTCGGTGGAGGTCGCGCTGAAGCTGGCTATCCAGTACCAGGCCGCTGCAGGGCGGCCGGGCCGGCACGCGTTTCTGGCCCTGCGCGGCGGCTACCACGGGGACACCTTCGGTGCGATGAGCGTGTGCGATCCGCTGGACGGCATGCACTCGGCCTTCCCCTCCCTGCCCGTCCAGCATTTCCTCCCCCGGCCGCCGGCCGCGCGGCTGGACGACGGCGGCAGCCTGGTCTCCGACGGCGCAGCGGTTGCCGTCTGGACTGCGGAGCTGGAGGCCGCCGTCGCCCGGCATGGGCACGAGCTGGCCGGGATCATTGTGGAACCGATACTGCAGGGCGCCGGCGGAATGCACGCCTACTCGCCCGAATGCCTGCAGGCCCTGCGCCGGGTGGCCGACGCGCACGGGCTACTGCTCATCTTCGATGAAATCGCTACCGGCTTCGGCCGCACCGGCAAGCTCTTCGCCGGCGAATGGGCAGGAGTGGTCCCGGACGTCATGTGCGTGGGCAAGGCCCTGACCGGCGGCTACCTGACCCTGGCCGCGGTGCTGTGCTCGACGACGGTCGCGGACGTCATCACAGCGTCCGAATTCCGGGCCCTCCTGCACGGGCCGACCTTCATGGCCAACCCGCTGGCCTGCGCGGTGGCCTCGGCCTCGCTACAGCTGCTGGAAACCGCCGGATGGCAGGAGCAGGTGCGAGGCGTAGAAGCCGGCCTGCGCGCGTCCCTGGCCCCGGCGTCCGGACTCGGATCCGTCCGGGACGTGCGGGTGCTCGGTGCCGTCGGCGTTGTCGAGCTCCACGATGCGGTGGACATCCCTGCGGTGACCCGCGCGGCCCTGGTTCAAGGGGTCTGGGTGCGCCCCTTCCGCAACCTCGTCTACACCATGCCGCCATATATCTGCACGCCGGCTGACGTGGCGGCGATCGGCGCCGGCATCAGTGCTGCCGTTGCAGAGGTGCACGGCTGATGGGTTCCATGCAGGACTGGCTCGCCGCCCAGGCCGAAGTGCGTACCCGGCGCGGCATCATCCGGCACACGGTACCGCGGGCAGGCGCCGTACTGGACCTGGCCTCGAATGATTATCTGGGCCTGGCCACAGACCCTCGACTGCAGGCCGCCGCCGTCGCCGCCGTCGAACGTCACGGCACCGGTGCCCGCGCTTCCCGCGTGGTGACCGGCACGCACGCCGTGCACGAGGAACTCGAAGCCGAACTGTGCGCCCTCACCGGCCGCCCCGCGGCGCTGGCCTTCTCCAGCGGCTACGCCGCAAACTTGGGTCTCCTCACCGCACTCGGCGGCCCCGGCACCCTGATGCTGACCGACGAACATATTCACGCCTCGCTCATCGACGCCGCCCGGCTCTCCCGTTCCCCGTCCGAGGTGATCCCACACGGCGACCTGGCTGTTCTGGAACAGCGGTTGGCCGCGCGCAGCCAGCCGCGCGCCGTCGTCGTCATCGAATCGATCTATTCGGTGTTCGGTGACGCCGCGGATGTGTCCGCCGTTGCGCGGCTGTGCGCCGAACACGACGCGCTGCTGGTGGTGGACGAGGCGCACGGGATCGGCGTTGCCGGCCACGGCCGCGGTGCCGTCTACGCCGCGGGACTGGCCGGCGCGGAGCATGTGGCGGTGACCGCCACACTGTCCAAGGCTCTGGGCAGCCAGGGCGGGGCCGTGCTCGGCTCCCCCGCGCTGCGCGAGCATCTGGTCAACACCGCGCGGAGCTTCATTTTCGACACCGGACTGGCTCCTGCCGCGGCCGGTGCTGCCGCGCAGGCTTGCCGCACCATCGTCCACGAACCGGAGCGCGTGGCCGCCGTCGGACGCAACGCGGCGCTGCTTGCCGCCGGTCTGGACATCGAGCAGGCTGCGGGTGCGGTGCAGTCGGTACCCGTCGGCTCGCCGCAGCTCGCCGCGGAACTTGCCGCCAGGCTGGAGGATGCCGGGGTATTGGTGGGCTGCTTCCGTCCGCCGAGCGTGCCGGACGGGATCTCGCGGCTGCGGCTGACCGCCCGCGCGGATCTGACCCCAGAGCAGCTGCGGTACGCCACCGGCCTTATAAACACAATGCTTTCCCGAACGGAGGTGCCCGCATGAACCAGGGCACGAGCTATCAGGTCATCAGAGAACCGGAGCAGGTCCGGGAGGTGCTGCGCCGGGTGGACGACTTCCTGCCCACCAACGCACTGACCTCTGTGGTGCCGCTCAGCCCGGCGGCACTGCGGATCCTGAGCCGCAGCCGCTTCGCCCTGCCGCCGGTGCTGGCTTCGGCCACCGGGGAGCTGCACCGCACGGTGCGTTCGGTCGTCGCGGGCTTCTTCACCCCCGCCAAGGTCGCCGCCATCGGCCCGCGGGTGCGCGAACTAACCCGCAAACATGCCGAGGCCGCCGCCGCGGAGCTCGCGCACGGCCCGGTGGACCTTACCCGGGCTGTTGGCGCCCACGTCCCGCCGGTGATCATGCAGGAACTGACCGGCTTCGCACTGCCGGACCCGGAAGTGCTCAAGCGCTGGAGCCGGGATTCACTGGAGCTTTTCTGGGGCTGGCCGGATCCGCAGCGTCAGCTGGACCTCGCCGAAACCGCCGCCGAGTTCTACACCTGGCTGCGGGCCAAGGTCACCGCCAGCCACGGGCGGGACAACCTCTTCGGCGCACTGCACGCGGCCGGTCTCCGGACCGCCGAGGTCTGCTCGCTGGGCTACTTCCTACTCATCGCCGGGCAGGAAACCACCGCACTGCTGATCGGCACCGCCCTGTACCGGGCGCTGCAGGATCCCGCTTGCTGGCAGTCGCTGGCCGCCGGCGGCTCCGGAACACCGCTGGTGCGCACGGTCCTGGCCGAGGAACCGTCCGTGCACACCTGGCGCCGGGCCGTCCCCCGCGACACCGTCTTGGACGGCACGGCGCTGCCCGCCGGATCCGAAATCCTGCTGGAACTGGCCGGCCACCACCCGCGCGATGCCGGCCCAACAGCGTACTCACTGTCCTTCGGCTACGGCCTGCACCGTTGCCTGGGGGCGAGGCTGGCCGAACTCGAAACCGTCCTGGCCCTGGAGGAAACAGCCCGCGTCCTGCCTGACATACGGCTGAGCGGGCCGGAACCTGACTGGCTGCGGCTGCTGTCCTTCCAAGCGCCCCTGTCCGTCACCGTGGAAGCGGCGGCGCCGGAAGAGAGCAACCGGTGAGGCACCCTGACCTCGGCCTGCCCACCCTGCCCCGGATCCTGTTCATGACCGGCACGGACACCGGCGTGGGCAAGACCATGACGACGGCGGCGCTTGCCGCGGCGCTGTCGGCAGGCTCCCGTGCGGCTTCCGTACGCAGCCGCCGTCAGACGGTCGCGGTCTACAAGCCCGTCCAAACCGGTATTTTGGCCGAGGAGGCCGGGGACATCGAGGAGGTCCGCCGGCTGGCCGGGATCGACGACGTCTTCGAAGGCGCCCGGCTCCGTTTACCGATGGCGCCGGTCGCCGCAGCCGCCCGCGAGGGCGCTTCCCTGCCAGGGTGGGCGGAGCATGCCGAGACCATCCGGAAGCTCGCCGATGGTTTCGACCACGTGCTGGTGGAGGGTGCCGGCGGGCTGCTCGTCGAGCTTGAGCCGGGATACTGCCTCGCGGATCTGGCTGCTGACGTCATCGACGGGACAAAGACGGCGGGCGCCGGCGGCAACAGCCAGCACCCGGCGGGTATCGTCGTCGTGTGCCGCAGCGGGCTCGGGACGTTGAACCACACGCTGCTCACGCTCGAGGCGCTCCAGCGCCGGTCACTTCCGGTCGCCGGGCTGGTGATCGGCGCCTGGCCACAGGAGCCCAGCGACATCGAGCTGGACAACCAGCGGTACCTGAGCGATCTTCCCGCTCCGTTCCTGGGGATGGTCCCTGCGGGAGCCTCGGCGCTGTATCCGCAAGACTTCCGCGCCCTAGCTTCCGGATGGTTCGGCGGACCGAACGGGGGCTAAACATCGCGGCCAGGAACGGCTTCTCCATCGGCTCGCGCCCCAGACCTGAGTGGATCTGACGCGCTGCGGCCACGGCAAGGAGCGCCGATATCCTCAAGGTTGTCGTATAGCGCCTGGGCCAGTGCGTGTTCGGCCATCTCCATGGTAGGGCAGCGCCAGGAGTACTGGACCTGCGCGATCCGCGCCGGCAGGTTGTCCGCCTTCGCCTTTCCATCGCAGGCTTAGTGCCCAGCAGCTCGGCCCGCGTGGAGATGCCCAGCGCCGAGTGCGGGGAGATGACTTCTGCCTGTCGATAAATGTTCGTATTCCGCTCCAGCACATTATGTTGCTATGTGTGAGAAATACTCGCGATGACCGGCTTCCCTTCACTGTCCTTCTTCCTGATAATCGACGGCGGCCGATCGAAATTCACGACCATCTGACGGCCCTAAAAATGTGCCTGGTGGAAAAGGTGGCGGTTGGCCGGCTCAGCGAAGATTGAGACGCGCCTGGCGCCTATGTTTTGCTCGACCCTGTCAATAACGAAGGATTTTACGGTGTATATGTCGGCAAGGCCCCTTCAGGCATCCGCAGCCGACTCGTGGAACATTCCAGGTCAAGGATCTGGGGCCGGGCACTTCTAATTCAGCGCGTATCAACAGTCAGCCTCAGCTCGGCTTAAGCTGGTTGGCTTGAAGGCGATTTGTACGATCTGTTTAATGCGGCTGAGCGCGCTACCTTGCACAACAAGGTCAAGCCCGGCGACGACACCGTTCCGGGGTATGACCTGCGCATTCTGGAGTCATTCCGAGACCCGATAGTTCGTGTTTTGCGCCTCATTGGCTACGACCCTGCCACGGCCGAAGTCTTGGAATCACCGGCCACACGACCTTCACGGCAAGGGCTAACTTTTCATGGTGTGGCACTCACTGACCTCATCGCCGCAGGCCTGTTGCCCCACGAGGCCAAACTGATTTCTATGAACGGTTCCTGGCCGGCAGCAGCAAGAGTTCTGCCAGACGGACGAATAGAGTTCAATTCGTTCGTATGATTCTCTCTCCGCCGCCGCCGGAGCAGTCACCGGCGGATCTGTGAATGGCTGGGATTTTTGGGCAGTGGAAGAAGTAGACGGGTCGACGCGCCTTTCGGCTCTGCGATCCAGGTACAAGGCGATGATTGTGAGGGCAGAATAGAACACGGTCTTCCAGATAATGACTCCTCAATCCCAGCATTCACTACCATCAACGCGCTGTAGATAGGACCGGCATCTCCTTCTCGCCTCACGCGAAGTCACCCCGCACAGCATGACCGGCTAACTGACGGACGGCAGCAAGCAGCTCCTCTGGCGTCCGCGACAGGTCCAGCGGGAACTCTACGATCTCTACCTCGGTATTCCTAACTTTCCGCACGCGCACCGGTCCGGTGTCGGCGTAGACCAGCCACGCCCGCGGCACGTCCAGCGCGGTGCAGTAGGCCAGCATCTGGTATTGGTCCGCGTTAGGGTAGCCGGACCATGATGACGCCTTGTACTTCGCGTCGAAGACGGCCACTGGCTTCCCGTCAACCACATGCACGACGTCGGCGAACATCGTCACGCGTGGCCGTCGCGTACCGTCCGGCTCGTCGAGGAAGCACTGGTACTGCGGTTCTGTCCGCCCCGGCACAGCAGTCAAGGCCTCCTTCAGCGCGGTGGTAACGAAGTCTTCGAATACCGCAGCCATGTTGACCACAAAAGAGGCAACCCGTTGCCTCCCCGGACCGGCCTCGGCGGACATGTTCCGCAGAATAAGCTCCGCCAGGCGGAGCGCAGGCTGGTAGTGCGCGTTCGCCCGCGACTCGCTCCAAGCAGGCGGTGGCGCCCCGGCTCGGAGGAGGGCCACGCCGTCGAGCTTCGAGTCCAGATGCGCCAGCCGCCCACGCACCGCGGCGGACAGACGCGGCAACTGGAGCATCCGGCGCAGCGCAGCGCGTAGGATCCGGTTCTCGGGGATGTCGATCGTGAACTCGTCGTATGAAACCTCCAGCGGCAGAAGCATGCCGGGCCGGCGGGTCATCTGGTCGCTGACACGTATCCTCCCGCGTACGGTCCGCAGTGCGTCATCCACATGGACATATCCGGACAAGGCCCCGCGACCCAGGGCCCGCTCCCCCAGCCTGACCAGGGTTTCAGCCAGTGCCGAGAACAGGTCTTTGTCCTCGGCTGCTGCCACCTCGCTGGTCCGGAATCCTGGATTCTGCGCATAGCCAAGCAGGAAAAGCATTCGGTCCAGCCCCACCTTCGCTTTGGGCCGGACCTCCACCAGCAGCTCGCCCGCCTGTACAGCGCCGACACGCCCGGCCGGCAGCACGCGCCAACCGCCGCGGACGTCCGGCTGCACCGAGACCAGGCCGCTGCCGTTCAGCAGCGCCGCGGCCCCGCCGTCGAGTTCGGCCAGCACGGGCTCCTGCTGGAGCTCGTCCAGCACAAGGTGGCGCGTCACCTTAGTCCGTCCCGGCGCCGAAGGCAGCCTCGAGCGGCTCCGCTTCGAGCTCCGCGAACTCCTCCATAACAAGATCCACCGGGCCAACACTCCGCGCGGCCTTCCTCCGAATCGCGGCCAGCCCGAACTGCTCATGGACCTGCTCGCGGCTCAGCCGGCCGAAGTAATGCTCCTCCAGCAGCGGCAGCAGTTCGTAACGCCAGATCCGCTCCAGACCCATGTCGCTTTCGGCATGCTCCCTCATGAAGTAAGACGGACCAACCATCAAGTCTCGGTCCCCGGCCTCCAGTTCCGAGTTCAGGGCATCCAGTAGCCGTGCGCGCAGAGGGTCCTTTCCGTGCGCTTCAAGATAGCGCGCCAGCATGCCCTCGATCATGCCCTCCTGCGGATGAAGTTCCACGAACGCGCAGCGGCGGCGGATTGCTGCGTCCACCATGGCGATGGAGCGATCGGCAGTGTTCATGGTGCCGATGATGAACAGATTCGGGGGCAGCACGAAGGTCTCAGTGGGGCTGTACTGCAGGTTGATGCTCTGGTCGCGGTATTCGAGCAGGAAATACAGTTCGCCGAACACCTTGGCCAGGTTACCGCGGTTCATCTCGTCGATGATCAGGAAGAACGGCTTGTCCCGGTTGCCCTCTGCGGAGGCCTCCGCCGCAATCTTGCGCAACGGTCCGGGCTCCAAACTAAAGCCGACCTGCCCGCCGTCGCCCTGCGCCGGCCGATAGCCCTCGAAGAAGTCCTCGTAGGCGTAGGACGGGTGGAACTGCACGGTCTTGACGTGGTCGCCATGCTCGTCGCCTGCCAAGTACCGGGCGATCTTTCCGGCCAGGTACGTCTTTCCGGTGCCGGGCGGGCCGTAGAAAACAATCTGGTTGCGCGTCTGCAGTAGCTCGACGATCTCCTGCAGGTCCTCCCGCTGCACGTGGAGCGCGGCGGCCAGTTCCTCGGTGGCCTTACGCAATTCAGGTACGACGGCGAGTTGCGGCCGTGGCGCGGACGCTGTGTCATCGGGGTCTTCCGGAAGCAGGTCTGGAGTCTCCCGCAGCCACTCGTTAATCGCCGCCAGGCCATCCGTGAAGTCGACAACCGTTCCCTGTTCCTCCAGCAATCGAGGCAGCGGCGCGGGCAGGTCGTGGGTTGCCACGGGATGGCTGCGCCACTCGACTTCGCGGCGGAGCCTCGACGTCGGCTCGTCCACGTACTCGGCCTCGCCGACAACGACGCCGACATACAGCCGGTCCTCCGCCTTCGTGACCATTAGATCGTCCGGCCGCATGAGATTCAGGAAACGGTGGAATTCGAGCGAGCGCTGCTTGCGCTCAGCGTAGTCCACATGCTGGTAGCCGTCATTGACCGCCTGCTGCACTTGCGACAGCGAGCTGCCCGGTTCCGGAGATCCGAGGTGCTGGGCCCGCGCCGAAACGAAGCCGCCGTCCAGCCACGCCTGAAGCATAGGCGTGCCGCTTTGGTTCTGCCGCACCAGCCACGCCTTCTGGCCACCCTTGCGGACTCCGGAGCGGGACCATTCGCTAAGGTACGGATCCAGGTACCAGTTCACACGGGTACCGGCTGCAGCATCTTGAATTTTGCGGATGGCAGCTAGATCCCTGGAGATCGAAGGGTCGTCATCGCCGGAAGATCCTCCGATTTCGTGCAGGTACGCCTGCCGGATCCGCCACCTGTGATTCCGGCTGGTCACCGGCTCGAAGTAGCTGGGCCAAGCCATGTACTCGACGGAATAGCGGATGCCCCGGGGTTCGTCGTCGACACCCTCCGTCAGCCGCGCGAACTTATCCGGATCGGCGAGCGATTCCTCAATGGCCTCCATGGGCTGCTGGCGCACGTGCTGCACGAAGCGGGCCAGCCAGCAGAAATGATGCCACTGGCGAACGCTGTAGCCGGTTCCACCGTTGAATGAGCCCCCAGCATGAAGCCCCTCCAAGACCACGTCCGGAATGCTGGCTTCGACTTCGTTCCATCCGAGGATCTCCTCCATCCTGGAGAGCTTTGTATCACCCCTGACGTTCGACAGGGGAAGGTTCTGCAGGGCCATGAACTCCGCGGCCAAGACGCAGACACCGTCCGGCGCTCCTTCCAGCTGGCGCTGGAACTTATCCATGAACGAGCCCGGGCCTTCGTCGTAGTTAGCGAAGATACGGTGGAGAAGTTCATCCGCGTTCTCAGCCGTCCACGTCGGCGCAGACCAAAGCGGGGAGGATTCTCCACGTAATCCGGCCTCGATTATGGCTCGACCTGCAGCCTCAACCTTTGGCACCGGGCCAAAGCCACGCTCAACTAAAACTGTCACTAAGTCTCCCCAACTTCCTTTAGGATCGGCGGATCTCCCCGCCCTTATCTCCTACCAACGTATCCGGTAGTACCGTCAACTCGACGGCACGCCATGACTAGGCCCGGAACGCACGTCATGCCGTGGAGTTAACCGGGAGCAAGGAACGTTTTCCTGAATGCGAGTCGGGCCAGACGGCCCGACTCGCATTGATGGAGGCAGAAGAACGATCTGCATCTCGTTCGACGTCGGAGGGACTGTTCCCAGCAGGCTTGCCCCAGGAACCCGTCCCCGGGCGCAGCTGGTGAAGACCTGTGTGCGAACTACTTCGACTACAGAGCCTGCGGGTGCCAGGTCCTTTGGCCAGTGCCGGCGCCGAAGCCGGTGCCTTCGACCGGGGAGTAGTCGGGCCAGGCGAGGCCGGTGGGTGGCATGAAGTCGGCGGGGAGCAGGGCTTCGGTGGGGTCCTCGGCCTTGCGCTGCTTGAACTCCTCCGCGGCCGAGGCCAACAAGTCCGGCGAGGTGAGCATGTCCACGAAGGTGCCGGCGATGGTCTTGCCGGCCACCTCGATGGTCGGGTCGATGGCGGCGGGGATGCCGCCGAGGGCGTTCATGACCCAGCCGGGGTAGGCGCCCTTGCCGGGGGCGGGCTTCAGCGCGGGCCGGGAGATGTAGAACCGGACGGTCGGGGCGTAGTGGGTCATCTCCACGTAGTCGTCGCTGGTCCAGTTCTTCTGCCACGGGGCCAGGTGCTCGCGCAGCGCCTCCTCGGCGTCCTGCGGGGAGATCAGCGATTCGCACTCGTCCAGGAACGGCTTCTCCATCGGCTCGATCCCGAGTCCGGACTGGATGGAACGCGCGGCGGCCACGGCGTCGTCGCCATACACAGGGGCGCCGACTTCCTCAAGGTTGGTGTACAGCGCCTGCGCCAGCGCCTGGTTGGTGATGCCGGGGCGGTTGCGGGCCACCCAGGTGGTCTCCACTCGGCAGTGCGCCATCGCGGCGGCGTGCTCGGCGTTGCGGTGCAGCACTGCCAGCACGTGCTCGGCCATCTCCAGCGTGGGGCAGCGCCAGGAGTACTGGATCTGCGCGATCCGCGCCGGCAGGTTGTCCGCGGTCGCCTGCCCGGATCCGAGGATCGCGTCCGAAAGGCTCCAGCCGCCGAAACTGGGCAGCATCGCGTGCTGCCTCACCCGTGAGCTCGTGTACATCTGCATCAGCGCCACGTTCGCCCCGGCGTGCGGGCCGCGGAGTGCGACGCCGGGATCGGTGAGTTCGGATTGGCGGAGAGCTGCCAGGTCTCCGGCTCGTCGCAGATGAAACGACGGAGCTTGGCGTTAGCGGCGAAGCGGCCCCCGAATCCGTGAGACCCTCGGGACCGCTTCGCTCATCTGCGTCGTCGAATTACACCTAGAGACGGACAACCTTCTCGTTCATGAACTCATCCATTCCCAGCGGGCGGAGTTCGCGTCCGACGCTCGAACGTAGATGCCACCGAACGGCAAGTCTGCCTGCGATCCCATCCGCCGTTGATATACACCATGCCGGCCTCGATCTGGTTACCAACTCTCCGGGCCCGTTCGGGGTCGGCCAAAGACACCGGAGCCAAGACCGAACTCGGTTCCGGCGTCACATCCGTGAGCACCGCCGGCTGAACGTAGGCACCCGGGCCATCGATTCCATATCCACCTGTCCGCAGAGTCGTCCCCCCCTATTCCACTGTTTGCTCGCGCTCCGGCAGCGCCGCAATCCCCTATATCTAGCTGTCGCGCCGATCCGACCACCTGCCGGGCGACTTCGTTGGCATCGACGATTCCGCAGCCGCCTCCCAACTCACGCAGCACATCCTGGACCACGGGTATCGAGAGATCGCCACAGTGACCGGCCCTCGTTTTTCCCTGCTTCGCTGGCCGTGGATCAGGACCAGCGGGTAGGGGCGCTTCACTTCCTCCGGGCTTTCCCACGCCACGTAGAGCGGGCCGCGGGGCGCGGTACCGAACGGCGCCTGGACATGGTCCCCCGGTAATCCAGAAGAACCCCGCCTGGTGATCAGCGGATCGATGTCCGTGGATGGGGAGGATTGTATCCGGTAGCCATGATCAGTTCCCTGGGCCCGGGACAAGGCCAGCGTCACCTGGGTTAGGGTGCGTTGGGGCGGGTCCCGCAGCAATGCGCTACGGTGACTAGCGCTTGTCAGACAATCATTCGGGCTTATTTCTGTTAACCAAGTAGGGCGTTCGGGGCAGACTGCGGCTTTTCGACTGGCAGATGGCAAACATTACCCCTGCAAGGTATTGTCGTACAGGTAGACAACTTGCAACGCATATGCCGGCGGAGGTCGGCGCGGCTGGCGGCCGCCCTATACCCCGGACGAAGGAATCCTCGTGAACACTGATCTGGATGATGAATATGAAGTCATAATCGTCCGCTACGCATCGCGGCAGACGGTGCGCAGCATGGTGTATCTGAACTACCACTTGTATGGTGAGCCGGACGGACCCATCGGCATGGATTACTACTTCTGGGTCATCCGGAACGCGCGGCGCACCTTCGTCGTCGACACCGGCTACAGCAAACTCGGCGGGGACAACCGGAACCGCGGCCACCTCATCTCCCCGGCCGATGCGCTGCAAAAACTCGGCGTCGATCCTGACGAGGCCACGCTGGTCCTGACCCACGCGCACTACGACCATGCGGGCAACGTGGACTTGTTCCCCAAGTCCACCGTGATTGTGCCCAAGACAGAGTTCGATTTCTGGACCGGGCCCTATGCCCGCAGGCTGCAGTACCACCACTCCGTGGAAGACACCGAGATTGAGCACCTGCGCGCGGTATACGACGAGGGAAGGATGCAGTTCCACGCCGGCGAGGAAACCATCGCTCCTGGGATCGAAATGATCCAGTTGGGCGGCCACTCCCCCGGCCAGGCAATCCTAATCGTCAAGACCAGCGACGGTCCGGTACTGCTGGCCTCGGATGCCACGCATTATTACGAGGAGCTGGAAAAGGACATGCCGTTCCTGGTCGTCGCCGATCTGGAGGCCATGTATGCCGGCTTCGACGAGATGAAACGCATAGTGGCCGAACGCGGTGCCATTCTGGTTCCCGGCCACGACCCGGAGGTGCTGGATCGGCACGAACAGTACGACGGCGTACTCGCGGGGATCGCGGCCTCGATCGGCCGGCTGCCAATCAACCAAGGAGAGAAGTAAATGACCAGCACGACGGTCGACACGGACAGCGCTGCGGATCCCGCAGTCACGGCGCGGGTGGGATTCATCGGCCTGGGCAACATGGGCGGGCGCATGGCCCGTTGCCTCATTGACGGCGGAACCGAGGTGCTCGGATTCGACACCCGGACCGAGAACATCGAGCAGGCCGGGGCGGCACCGGCCCAATCGGCGGCCGAGGTCGTTGACCGTTGCGACGTCATCCTGCTGTCGTTGCCGGAAAGCCGGATCGTCGAGGCCGTCGTCCTTGGTGAGGACGGCATCCTGGCGCACGCACGGCCGGGCCAGGTCCTGGTAGACCTGAGCACTTCAGCCCCCGCCTCGACTATCCGGTTGCACGAGCAGCTACAGGCCCGCGGCATGACCCTGATCGATGCCGGCATTTCCGGCGGCGCCGCAGCCGCGGAAAAGGGTGCCCTGACGCTGATGGTCGGCGGTGATCGGGACGTACTGGACCGTGTGCGCCCCATCCTGGATGTCTTCTCGACGTCCGTCTTCCACTGCGGCGGCGTGGGTGCAGGCCACACCGCCAAGCTGTTGAACAACTTCCTCAATGCGATCTCGCTCTCGGCCACGGCCGAGGTCATGGTCGCCGGCCGAAAGGCTGGCCTGGACCTGGAAGTCCTGCTCGACGTTCTGAACAACAGCTCCGGCGTCAATTTCGCCACCCTTAACCGATTCCCCAAGATCATCCACGGCGACTACCTCAAGGGCGGGCTCACCAACTCGCTGATGATGAAGGACGTTCTGGCCTACGTTGACCTCGCCGCCGGGCTCGGCGTCGCCAGCCCGAATTCCGCCGCGCCGCTCGCGGCTTTTGGCCTGGCCAAGCAACTGGGCTACTCCGACGAAATCAGCAACACGGTCGTCGACGCCATCGGCGACGTCTCCGGCGGGGTCCGCCTCCACGACCCGGCCGCAACATCTGACAAGGAACAGGCATGAAAATCATCCACGGCACCGAGCAGGCCGGCACTGCCGGCAAGACCGGTTCCCAATTTACCGGCACGGTCAACAACTACCTCACCCTGCCGTCCACCGACGGCGTCACCGTCAACACAGTCAACTTCTCCCCGGGCGCCCGGACCTACTGGCACCAGCACGAACACGGCCAGATCCTCCAGGTCCTGGCCGGCGAGGGTCTGGTTGCCACCGAAGCGGACGGGGTGCGGGTGCTGCACGCCGGCGACACCGTCTGGTGCCCGCCCGGGGAACGGCACTGGCATGGAGCGGCGCCCGGCGCCTTCATGACGCACACCGCCATCTCACTGGGCAAGACGCAGTGGGCTGAAGAAGTAACCAACGAGCAGTACACGACCGCCCCTGTGGCACAGGAAGGCTAGACATGACCACCGCAAAGACCCACCTCGAGAGCTACGAAGACGGGCTGCAGGCCCGCCGCGAGGTGCTAGGCCACGCCCACGTCGACAAGTCGCTCAGCCAGGTCAGTGAATTCGCCCGGCCCGTCCAGGAACTGGTCACCGAGTACTGCTGGGGCGAAGTCTGGACCCGGCCCGGACTTCCGCGCGCGACCCGCAGCATGCTCAACCTCGCGATGCTGACCGCCCTGAACCGCGGCCACGAGCTCGGTGTCCATGTGCGCGGGGCGCTCACCAACGGCGTCACCGAAGAAGAGATCCAGGAAGTCCTCCTGCAGACCGCCATCTACGTAGGCGTCCCGGCGGCTCTGGAGTCCTTCCGCATCGCCGAACGGGTCATCAAGGAGTTCAAGGGCGATGAGTAGTCCCGCCCCGGCTCCGGCCCGGCACCAGGAGCGGCAGCTGCCCACCGTCGCGTTCATCGGGCTGGGAAACATGGGCGGCCCGATGTCAGCGCGGCTAATCGCTGCCGGCTACCCGGTCAGCGGTTTTGACCTCAGCCCGGAGGCGCGCGGGAAACTGGCCGACGCCGGTGGCGCCGCCTTCGAGAGCGCGGCCGACGCCGCACGGGGTGCCGCCGTCGTGATTTTGATGCTGCCCAACTCCGCGGTGGTGGAGGCTGTCCTGGCCGAACCCGCGGTCCGGGCCTCGATGGTGCCCGGGACCACGGTGATCGACATGAGTTCCTCCGACCCGATCTCCACGCGGACCCTCGCCGAAGAACTGGCGGCGACGTCCGTCACCCTTATAGACGCCCCCGTCTCCGGCGGCGTGAGCGGGGCCCGCGATGGCAAGCTGACCATCATGGTCGGCGGCGCCCCGGCGGCTGTGGAGCAGGTCATGCCGCTGCTGTCGCACCTGGGGCGGGTCCGCCGCGCCGGCGCCGTGGGCTCCGGCCACGCCATCAAGGCCATTAACAATCTGCTCTCGGCAACACACCTGCTGGCGACCGCGGAAGGGATCCTGGCCGGAGAACGCTTCGGGCTGGACCCCGCCATCATGGTGGAAATGATCAACACCTCCAGCGGCCGCAGCGGCTCCACCGACAACAAGTACCCCAACTTCATCCTGCCCGGCACCTTCGACTCGGGCTTCGGGCTGCGCCTGATGCTCAAGGACATGAAGATCGCCACCGCCCTAGCCGGGCAACTGGGCGTGCCCAGCCAACTCGGCGAGCAGGCCGTCGCGCTCTGGGAGCAGGCTGCCGAGGCCCTGCCGCCAACCGCAGACCATACCGAGATAGCCCGCTGGGCGGCCACCCATGCGGGAGACGACAAGGAGCACTCGTGAGCCTGAGCGAAGAACAACAGCGTATTAAGGACGAGGTCATCGCCGTCCATGGATACTGGGACGAGTCCTGGCAATCGGTCCTGGAACTTCGTCCCGGCTTCCTCGCCGCATACGCGAAGTTTGCTGCCGTCCCGTGGAAAAAGAACCACCTGGACAACAAGACCAAGGAACTCATCTACCTGGCAGTGGACGCGGCTGCAACCCATCTCCACGCTCCCGGCGTGCGGCAGCACATCCGTGCCGCCCTGGCGCACGGGGCCACCCCGGGCGAAATCATAGAAGTGATTGAGCTCACCAGCACGCTTGGCATTCACGCCATGAATATCGGCGTTCCCCTGCTGGTGGAGGTGCTGGAAGAGGCCGGGCTGCGCGAGGGCCCCGCACCGCTGACCGATTACCAGGAGGAGCTCAAGGAGCGCTTCACCCGGAACCGCGGATACTGGCACTCCTTCTGGGACGAAATGCTGGAACTGGACCCGGAGATTTTCGAGGCCTACACCGACTTTTCCTCGGTTCCCTGGGAGACCGGCACGCTGGAGCCCAAGGTCAAGGAGTTCATCTACATCGCTTTCGACGCCGCCGCGACGCACCTTTATGTCAAGGGCTGGAAGCTGCACATGCAGAACGCCATCGGCTACGGCGCTACCAAGGAGGAGCTCCTCGAGGTAATGGAGATCGCCAGCGTGATGGGCATGCAGTCGGCAACCACGGCCTTCCCGATCCTGGTCGAGGAACTGGCCCGCAAAGCCCCGGACGGTCAGGACGGCGGCGCCGCTTCAGGCACCGCGGTACCCCTGACGGTTCGCTAGAGGAACGTCGGCGGTCCCATGCCAACCACACCGAATTCGCTGGCCGATGCCTGGGGCTCCAGCCCTGTAGGCCGGGTGGCAGCCCCGCTGCGCGAACAGGTCATCACGGCGCTCCGCGATGCCATCCTCGACTTCCGGCTCAAGCCAGGCCAGCGCCTGGTCGAGCGTGAACTGGTCGAGCAGCTGGACGTCTCGCGCACGACAGTGCGCGAAGCACTGCGCGAACTCACCGCGGAGGGGCTGGTGACGGTGGTACCCCAGAAGGGCGCCATCGTCACCGCGTTATCGTTCGACGATGCCCGGGACCTGTACGAAGTGCGCGCCGCCCTGGAATCCCTCCTGGTGGAACGATTCGTTGAACGGGCTAGCAAGTCCCAGATGCTTAGTCTCGGCGCGGCGGTGGAAGGCTTTGCCGAGGCTACCGCGCAGGGTGCGGAGGTCCATGCGGTGCTGGCCATCAAGGACGTCTTCTATGACGTCCTCCTGGCCGGCGCGGGCAGTCCGGCACTGCAGCAGCTCACGGAAGGCATTCAGGCCCGGGTGCGGATGCTACGCGCCACCTCAATGTCCAGCGAGGGCCGCGGCCGGCAGGCGGTGGAGGAACTGCGTAGCGTCATGGCCGCGGCGGAGGCCGGCAATGGTGCGGAGGCCGCCCGGCTGTACGCAGACCACATCCGCGCCGCGTCCCAAACCGCCTTGCGAAACCTGAGGGACCTGCAGGACGCCCAAGACGAAGCTCCCGGACAGCAGGACGGAAATCGTGAGTGTCAGGCACAGGTGATGAAGTGACGGAAAGCCTCTACTCCAAATCCGTCCGGACAGGAGCACCGGCCGGACGGACGACCCGGGTTGATCTGGTGGCGCAGACCATCGCCCTGCCGCCGCGACTGCGGGAGCTGCAGCAGGCTGCCCAACTGGCGCATCGCGCCGTTGAACTGGCCTTCACCTCCGCTGACTCCAGGGCGGCCAAGCGGGGTCCCGGCTGGAAAAGTACCATCGGGACGTCTCCATGTACCGAACTCACATTGCAGCTCAATTTGACGCGGTGTACGCCTCCATGGCTCGCTTCATGCTGAGCGAACTGCTGACCATCTAGCCCCCACACACGATCGAAAAGGAACCACCATGGCTAATGCAGGACTCAAAGGAAGGGTCGCCGTCGTGACCGGAGCCGCCGGCGGAATCGGCAAGGCGGCGGTACACCGACTGAGCTCAGAAGGTGTGAAAATCGTCGCCGTCGACTTGGACCCGGGGCTGGCCCAAAAGACCGCGGCGGAACTGCCCGGCGAAGCAATCGGCGTCGGCGCCGACGTAGCCACCGAAGCCGGAGTCGAACTATACATGCAGGAGGCCCTGAAGGCGTTCGGGGCCGTCGACTTCCACCACCTCAATGCCGGAATCGCCGGCTCCCTAACAGACCTGACCGAAGTGTCGGTGGATGAATGGGACAAGGTTATGGCGGTAAACCTCCGCGGACCGTTCCTTGGCGTACGGGCCGCTTTCCGGCATTACCTCGAAAACGGAACAACTGGTTCAATCGTGGTAACCGCTTCCATCGCCGGGCTTCGCGGCAGCAACGACCTGCTCGCCTACACCACCTCAAAGCACGGCGTGATCGGGCTGGTCCACGGCGCTGCCGTCTACGGCGGTCCCATCGGCGTCCGGGTCAACGGCATCGCACCTGGCATTGTCCCGACGTCCATCTTCGGCAAAACGGGCCAGGCGGACATGATCCGGCGCGCCGGAACGTCACCGATGCGCCGAGCCGGCAAGCCTGAGGAAATCGCGGGATCCGTCGCGTTCCTGCTCAGCGACGACGCCACCTACATCACCGGCGAGATCCTCTCGATCGACGGGGGGGCCAACATCCAAAACACCAACCGCAATGCCGGGGGAGCTGGCCTCTGGGACGTCAGCATTACCGACGCGCAGTTGCTGGCCCGGCACGCGAAGGCTTCCGGCTGACTGCCCGCCCCTTCGGTTGGCGGACGCTCGGATCTTCTTCCAGCCATCGTCCTCTCCTGCAGTCGGAAAATGCCGGATCCGAAACTCCTCTCTTGGTAGCCCCGGATCCGGCATTTTCACAGGAGGTCGCCCCCGATCGCCCAAAACGTGCCAGCCTGTGCATCAATGCGGCGGGCACCCAGGCGATGGCGCTGTTGATGGCAGCACTGGTTGTTGGATGGTTGGGAAGTCCTGGTATCGATCGACTCGCGGTCTGGGCCGCAAGGATAGAGTAGGCCTAGTAGCGCGCGTGGGCGGCAACCACCACCACAAATGGGTGGGAACGGGCGGAGAGGCACTGGAGTCCCGTTTTCCCAGGTCAGGGGTCTTCGCAGCCGCCTCGGCACCAGCCTCGGGTCACCCTGAACGGAAGCCACTGGCACGGGGCCAGACCTACATCGCGCGTGGCCTGAAGGACCTGCCCCGGAAAACACCCACCCCCCTCCCCTGTGCAGCCCGCGTGGGTCCGTCGACGTCCGTAGGTGCTGTCCTAAGCCCTAAAGCAGTCGGATCACCCTGTCAGAGCCTGCTTTCGGGCGGCGGTGGCAGACTGCGGGCGCTTGAGTCAGTCTGAGAAACCCAAGGGGGAGCCAGCCACAGACATTTCCACACTGAGTTCGCCTCAGCTAAACCGGATTTTTGGGAATTGACGCACTTCGTAGTTGCTCGCCGTCGCTGATCCCTCGCGAAGTAACCGCTGGCATTTTTCAGAGAAAAGATATCAGCCTTTAGATCCCGGTCTTTCCGTTCCAACTCTTTCAGCCGGATCCGCTCGGAGCCGGAACCTTCGGCCTCGGTGACAGCCGTGCGCTTCCCGGTACTTGAACGACCAGCAGCACTGGGTCTCAGCGACACTGCAGGAATCAGCGACTTCCAGGACCGCTTGGACGTCTCGATGCGCGCACGACACAGATCGTCCGCGAAGCTCAGCCAGAACGTTCGAAGCGTTGCAGACATACGGCGATTCTCACTAACACCCTCTTGCACCTGCACGGACATGCGCCCGGCTCAACGGAAGGTGGTGAAAACCCCGCTGAGGTCCTGCAACTGTCCCGAGGCGAACATTGCCGCGTTGATCGCGGACAAGCCATATTCAGCCGTCACGATCGGCGCCGCCTGATACTCGCCGCTCTCCAACAACTCCAAGCAGCGGGGAATATCACGGCCCAGGATGCTCTGGCCGTTCTGGCAGGCAATGATCCGCCGTCCCTGAATGGCCAGCGCCAGTTGGGGGAGCGAGACCTCGCCCTGCAACTCCTGCACCCCGGTGAGCACTACTGTCCCAGCCCTGCGGGACATCATCACGGCGTGCTGGACGGCCAGTTCCGGACCTGCTGCTTCCAGAGAAACATCGACGCCGCGGCCCTCGGTCAGCGCCCTGACCTGCTCCACTGGGTCACCCGCCGTCGGGTCCACCACGTGTGTGGCGCCGAGCTTCAGCGCCAGATCGCGGCGGCCAGGCACCATGTCCACCCCAATGATGGTGCCGGCCCCGGCCACCCGGGCGGCCTGGATCATCCATTGGCCTAGGTGACCAAGGCCGACCACAGCGACGGATTGGTCGGACTGCACTTGGGCGACGTTGTGGACTGCGCCGTGGCCTGTGGTCACGCCGCAGCCCAAGAGACTGAGTTGAGTGGCGGGAAGGCTGCTTTCCAACTTCCAGACCTGGTTCTGGTTCGGCAGCATGTATTCCGCGTAGGCGCCAACGCGGCCTGCAGCACGGACCTCAGCGCCATCCTGCCGGACGGCGACCAAGGGTTCCGGTTGCTCCATAAGCGCTGCGCACTGGTCCGGGCGCTCGATACCGCAGTAGAAACATTCACCACATTGTGGTGTTCCGGCCACGAGCACTTGGTCCCCGGTCCGCAGCCGATCCACACCGGGGCCGATGTGTTCGACTACGCCGACAGCGGTATGCCCGAGTATGACGGGCGGTTTCTTGCCCCGCATGGCCTTCCATCCAAGCCAGTCCGTGGAACAGAACGGGGCAGCTGTGGTGCGGACGACCATTTCACCGATGCCAGGGTCTTTAAGGTCGACATCCTGAATCTCAAAAGGAACACCGAACTGTTCTAAGACGGCTGCCTTGATCTGCATCTCGGCCCTCTATCCCGTTTCGGTGAGGTCGCCGCCGCTGCGGATCAGGCGGGCCACGTGGCCGCGGATCTGGACGAAGCTCTCGGTCTCCTTAGTGGAGATCTGGTCCCGCGGTTCCGGGAAACGAACCTGGATGTTTTCCACCAACCGGGCCGGGGCCTTGGACAGGACCAGCACACGGTCGGCCAGGTACACACTTTCGTCAATGTCGTGGGTGACGAACAGCACCGTGATGCCGTACCGGTGGCGAAGCGTCAGAACCAGGTCCTCAAGGTCGGAGCGGGTCTGGGCGTCGAGGGAGGCGAACGGCTCGTCCATCAGCAAGAGCCGGGGCCGGTAGGCCAGCGCGCGGGCGATGGCGACGCGCTGCTGCATGCCCCCGGAGAGCTGCCACGGATAGCGGTTGTTGAAACCGCCCAGCCCCACAGCCTCCAGACTTTCCTCTATAAGGGCCTTCCGTTCGGCTGGGGTGCCGTTGTCTTTGGTCAGCGGGAAGGCGACGTTCTTTTCGATGGTGAGCCACGGCAGCAGCGAGCGACTGTAGTCCTGGAAGACCATGGCCATGCCGTCGGGGACCCCATTAACAGGCTTGCCGGCGATGCTTACCGTACCGCTCGTCGGGGTCAGCAGCCCAGATAGGGCCCGCAGCAGGGTAGTTTTGCCGGCCCCAGATGGGCCGACGATCGACACAAATTCCTTCGGGTAGATCTCAAACGAGAGGTCTTTTAGAGCAGTATGGGCACTTGGCCCCGAGCCGTAGGTATGGGTGACTCTGTCTACCGAAAGCAGTGCCTCGGCTGAGTTGGTTCCCTCGAGTTGTTTTGGGGTATCGGTAATTGCGTTGGTGTTCATGATTTTCTTCCGGTCTCTAGCTTCGGGCCAGACGGTGCCAGGCCAGCAGTCGGTTCTCGATGGCTTCCAGGATGGTGTTCAGTGCCAGTCCGATGACTGCCAAGAGCAGCATCCAGGACCACATGTCCAGGATCTGGAATCGGGCCTGGGACTGGATGAGCTGGAACCCGATTCCGTTGGTGGCGAGCATAAATTCGGAGACGATGGCGAACATCAGCGCGCCTGTGAGGGCGAGGCGCAGTCCGGCAAAGATCTTGGGCAATGCCGCCGGCAGGACGATCCCTGTGAGCCGGCGCCACTTCGAAATCCGGAATGCTTCGCCCATGGCCAACTGCGTGGGGTGGATGGCACCTACGCCGTTTGCCGTATTAATCAACACGAACCAGGAAATGCCGTAGGCGATGAACGCAACGCGCATGCTGTCCTCGCCGCCGAGGAGCACGATGAACAGCGGCAGGGTGGCAGTGGCCGGAATCGAGCGCAAGAACTCCACCGCGGGATCAGTCGCGTCACGCAGTATCCGGTTGAGTCCAATCGCCGTACCGATCAGGATGCCGGCAATCGAGCCCACGACGAAGGCCAGCAGAACCCGGCCGAAGGTCTGCAAGGTGTCGTTGGCCATGGCGTCGGTGAGTATTGCGCCGTCTGTTCCGCCGAAGAACATGCCCCACGCGTGCACCACGATCTTGAGCGGTGTGGGAAAGAATGGCGAGTCGTTCAGGGTTGTGGCGAGCTGCCACAAGGCGAGCAGGACGATGAGCAGCCCGAAGCTGTAGGCGAACCGGCTGCCTAGCATCCCTGCCTTTGAGGGGGCTGAGCTCTTCGCGTCAGCCCGTGACGTCGTATTGGAGGTCGGCATCGCTCAGGCTCCCTTCGTCGTTGTCTGCCAGGAGAACCAGCGTCGCTCCGCCGAATTCATAATCATGTTCATCGCCAGTCCCAGGAGGCCAGCCACCAGGGTTCCTGCGTAGACGAGTTCGACCTCGGTTCCGGTGGCCCTGGATCGGGCGATGAAGGCTCCCACTCCCTCCGCTCCACCGGCGATCAGCTCGACGGTGATCACCACAATCAGAGCGATCGAGGATGAGACTCGGATGCCCGTTGCTATGAATGGTGCGGCGCCAGGCAGCACGACCCTGCGGATCACGCCGCCTGGGCGCACCCCGAAGCTGCGCGCCATCTCCTTGGCCTGCTTGTCAACGTCGTGCACGCCGTACATGGTGTTGAACAGAATGGGCCAGACCGCGGCGAAAATGACGATGACGAGTTTCATTTCCAGTCCGTTACCGAACACGAGAACCACCAAGGGGATCAGAGCCACGGGTGGGATAGGCCGGATTAGCTCGACGACCGCGCGGGAAGCGCGGTATGCCTTCTCAGACAAGCCGAAGATTACGCCCAGCGGGATGGCGATCAGGGCCGAGAGGCCTAGGCCAAGAAGGTAGGAACCGACCGTGGCGAGAACGTCGATGCGGAAATCTACCCGGCCCCAGATCAACACCGATTCAACTAGCACCGTGGAGAACGGCGGCAGGAAATCGGGGTGGACCAGACCGATCCGGGAAATCACTTCGATGATCAGGCCCAGACCGATGATTCCCGCAGCTCCGAGTAGCACCCGGTTCCGCCTCTGCGCCCCGGCCTTCTTTGCCGTTGCGTTCCTGTCCTTGGTGGGCTTCCCAGCGGCCGGGGCAGCGTCCCCCGGGGCGTCAGGCTTTATCCGTTGAGTGGACAATGTCATGGCTACTTACTTACTCCAGAATTCACCGGGCTTAGCTGGGCTAGCCGCAGTTGGTGGGAGTCGGGACGGTGATGCTCGAAACGTCAAACTTCTCGTCGATCGCCCCGATGGCGTACAGCATGTCTGCGTTCATCTGCAATGGTTCCTCGCGGAGCTCCGCGACCCAAGCTGGGGCGACGTCCGCGGCCACCGCGTCGTCGTTGAACTCCAGATCGTCCTTGAGGATAGCCCGGTACGTGGCATCGTCCTTGACTTCTTCAGTGCCCTGGAGCAAAGCGCACTGCAGTGCGGCCACGGTGTTCGGGTTCTCTTCCACGAACGACTTCTTCATGATCCAGCCGGACTCCGCCATGCCGTTGTACTTGCCCTCGGCGTAGTCAAAAACCGTCACGGTGTCCAAAGTGTCCTTGACCTGAGCCAGAACGGCGCCCTGCGCGCTGGAGGCATCTACTGTGCCTTGCTGCAACGCGGCCGGAACCTCGCCGTAGGGCAGTTCCACGAACTCCACCTCCGCCGGGTCCAGACCCTCCTCGATCAGGGAGTCCTTGATCTTCACGGCGTGGCTGCTGTTCAGTGAGACCACGGCCACTTTTTTGCCGATCAAGTCCTTAAGTTCTGTGATCCCTGAGCCCGGCAGGGCTTCCAAAGAGGCGGCGCCCGGAGTGCTGCCGTAGCTTTCGCTGACGATCACGACGTCGATGCCCTGGCGCGCCGCGTCGATGACACCGAAGTAGCTGGACTGAGCGAGCTGCACATCCCCGGAAATGACCTGGGACACCGCGGTGGCGCTACTCTCGATCCACTGGGTGTTCAGGGACAGCCCATACTGTTCGGCAGCACCGCCTTTCTCGGTCTGAATGAAGCCGGCAGCAATCGGGGCGCGGAAGGTCAGACCGGTGACCTCGGTGACTTCCGGAGCATTGGGGTCTACGTCCTCCGGGAGCGCTGCCGAGCTGCTCCCGCCGCCGCCACATGCGGACAGTGCCAGGGCGGAGACGGCGAGGGCCGCGACCGAGAGGGCAAGGCGGGAACGGGACGACTTGCGAAATGTGGTCATGGTTGATCCTCTCAAGATGACAATGGCTGTCTGTAAGTTCGTAAGACAATACTACAGGTTGGGTGACGGTTGTGAAAATACTCACAGAGTGTTTCGTCATCCGGTTCCCCGGACAGGAGCGCCTCACGCATGCGCTAGCACGAATCGCTAGGTTCAGAAGACAAAAACGCCGGAAAGGTCGTCGAGGCTTTCGGACTTCTTCAATGCGAGGTTGATGTCCTCAAGGGAGTAGCGGGACGTGATGATCGGCTCTGCGTTCAACAGCCCCCGCTCGAGCAGCCCGATATAGCGGGGCAGGTCGCGCCGCATCCGGACGTTGCCGTTCTGCGTGCTCAGCACCTGCCGACTCTGTACGGTCAGGGGCACTTGGGGCAAGGTGACCTCACTGGCGGCCTCGGCAAGGCCGCTATAGACAACAGTTCCCGCCCGGCGCGAGAGTTGGAGCGCCAATCGCTGGGCGTCCGGCGCGCCGGCGGCTTCGATGACAGTGTCTACCCCCCGCCCCCCAGTGAGCGTCCTGACCGCATCCACCGCGTGGGATTCGCCAACGGTGGGATCGAGCACGTCTGTCGCACCGAGTTGACCGGCGAGGACGCGACGGCCCGCGTGCGGTTCCACCGCAATGATTCGTGAAGCGCCGGCGAGCTTCGCAGCCTGCACCGCCCATAGTCCAAGGTGCCCGCAGCCGACGACCGCGACGGATTCGCCGGGCTGGACCTTCGCCACGTTGAAGACGGCACCAACTCCAGTGGTGATACCGCAGCCCAGCAATGACAAAACGTCGTACGGCAGGTCGGTCTCCACCGGGAACACCTGGTTCTTGGAAACGTTCATGATTTCCGCGTACCCCCCTACGCAGCCTGCCGCGGAGACTAACTGCCCCTCGGCGGTCTTCGCGATGTCAGGAAAAATGCCGCCCAGATCGAACAATTCGGAACATTGGTCGGGGCGTCCCACGGCACAGTAATAGCAGTCGCCACATTCGGGAGTCCCGGGCACGATCACTCGTTGTCCGGGCTTGATTCCCTCTACCTTGCTGCCAACCTCGAGGACCTCCCCTGTGGAGGCATGCCCAAGGATCGTGGGGGGCACCTTGCCCAGATTGCCGTGAAAGCTGGTGACGTCGGTGGAGCAGAAGGGGCTGGCCTTGGTTCGGACCAGCACGCGGTTCGGATCCAGCTCCAGCAGGTCGACGTCTTCTACCGTGAATGGGACATTAAAATCACGAAGCAGTGCTGCGCGCATGGGAATCACCTCAGGTTATAAACGGAAGACTTCAATTGTCGGCTTGTCAGACAAATTGTAGTTCATCTGACAGGATATATCTGTGAGATCCCTCTCTTCGCGCTGCTCCGCGTGCTTGGCGCGGGGATGATCGCGCGGTCGCCCATGGGGTGCTGCCCGGCCTCCGCTTCCGCCTCCACGACCACGCAGACGGCAGCATGACCAGAATTGTGGGCCCAGTCGCGGGCTCGGCGCCTCGTAGGAGTCCACCCACCGCTTGCCAATCGGTGATGCAGATTGGTGAAGCCTCCATCCTGACCACCGCCCGGTGCGTCACCTCTATGTGGCGGACGGTCAACGCCAGTTTCTCCGATACCGGCGTTGCTGCGCATCTTCATTCTGAACCTGCCTTGCCGGAGGTGTACCGAGGTGTGGCGGCATCGAGTATCTGCTGTATTGTATGACGAAATGACGTACGGTCATCAGCGTCACCGAGCCGGCGGAATAGCTTGTGCGCCCGATACAGACTGGCTTGGAAGGAGGGCTCCTAGTGGCCCGAGCGAGGAACAGCGGCGGAAGTCCGGCGGGAGCGCCGACCCCCCGCCGTGCATGGCTCGGGCTGGTGCTGTCCCTCGCCGCCGGGGTCGGGGTTTCCGTCCAGGCCTTTGTCAACGGCCACCTGAGTGATGCGGTCGGTACGGTGGCGGGCGCGGCGACCATCAACAACGGTGTTTCTCTCGTGATCCTAGGGGCGCTTGCCGTGCTGACCGGAGCCCTCCCCCGCGCCTGGCGGGAACTTCGTTCGGGGCGCAATCCGCTGCGAGTCTGGTGGTTCTTTGGCGGCCTCTGCGGAGCGGTCGCCGTCTACGTCACCACTCTTGCCGCCCCGATCCTGGGCATCGCCCTCATGACCGTCGCGCTGGTGTTGGGTCAGCTCATCGGCAGCCTGGTGACGGATGCGCTGGCACTCGGTCCGGCAGGACGGCAATTGCCCACGCTCCGACGGCTTACCGGCACGTGCTGCGCGTTTGCTGGTGTGGTGGTCGGCGCCCTAGGCCAGCAGGGGAACATTCAGCTGCCCCTATTGGTGTTATTAGTGGTTGTCGGCATCATCGTCACTGCCCAGCAGGCGGGCAATGCCCAGCTCATCCAACTCACCGGCGAGCCCACAGCTATGGGAGTCCTCAATTTCCTCGTGGGTGCTTCCGCCCTGTTCCTCGTGCTGATCCTGGTGGAACCGGCCGGCGTGGCACAGTTGGCCGGCCTGCCCGCCTGGGGCTGGGTCGGCGGAGCCATCGGTGCCGGAGTAGCGGTCTTCGGCGCGGTAGCCGCCCGCGTCCTGGGGGTCCTTAAACTCTTTCTCGGGCTGGTCGCCGGACAAAGCCTGTCCAGTCTGATCTTGGACCTGGCGGCGCCGCGGGCCGGACACAGCGTCACGCTCGCCGCCCTGATGGGCGTGGTGCTGGCGTGTGCCGCGGTGCTGATCGCCAGCAATCCCTTCACCGGCGCACCGGCTCCGATACCACCCCCCACGCCCGGCCCACCAGGGAATTCCATCCCATCCATCGACACAAAGGACCCCACATGATCACGCACACCGTCATATTCCGGCTGCAGCGCCCCGTGGCCGACGAGCAGCGCCAGCAGTTCCTGCGCGCTCTGGAATACTTCGGGGCGGAGCCGCCGCATGCAGCCGGACCGGCCACCATCCACGCCGACCTCGGGCTGCGCCCCGAGGGACGCAGCGTCTCCGAGGTCCTGCTCGAGGTACGCTTCGCCGACGCGGAGGCGTTCCAGCGCTATCTCGCCGACCCTAAGCATCAGCAGCTGGTCGCCGACGTCCTGGCGCCCCGGTGCGAGTCCTGGCTCTCCCTCCAGGCAGAAACCGACTAGCCGGCTACCGAAGGAAACCATGGACTACGTAAAACTCGGCGCCACCGGCCTCGATGTCTCCCGCCTCGCTCTCGGCTGCATGACCTACGGCGAACCGGACCGGGGACCCCACAGCTGGACCCTGGGCGAGGCTGCCAGCCGCCCCCTGCTCCTCCAGGCAATCGAAGCCGGCATCAACTTCTTCGATACGGCGAACATGTACTCGGACGGCAGCAGCGAAGAAATCGTCGGGCGCGCCATCGCCGATTTCGCCCGGCGGGACGAGGTGGTCATTGCCACCAAGGTCCACCAGCGCATGCGCCCCGGCCCTAACGGGGCGGGCCTGTCCCGCAAGGCGGTCCTGCACGAGATCGACTCCAGCCTGGCCCGGCTGGGGACTGACTACGTTGACCTCTACATCATCCATCGCTGGGACCCGCTGACGCCGATCGAAGAAACGATGGAAGCGCTGCATGATGTAGTCAAGGTCGGCAAGGCCCGCTACCTCGGCGCCTCGTCCATGTGGGCCTGGCAGTTCTCCAAGGCCCAGTACACCGCGAAGGCCAACGGTCTCACCCCGTTCGTGAGCATGCAGAACCACTACAACCTGCTCAACCGAGAAGAAGAACGGGAAATGCTGCCACTGTGCCGTGACCTCGACGTTGGAGTAACCCCTTGGAGCCCCCTGGCTCGCGGCCGTCTTACCCGCGGCTGGGACGAGACAACCGCACGACAGGAAACCGACGAAGTCGGCAAGTCCCTGTACCAGGAGGGCGACCGTGAAATCGTCGAGGCGGTCGCGAAGGTCGCCACCGACCGCGGCGTGCCCATGGCGCATGTTGCTCTGGCCTGGATGCTGCGCCAGCCGGGGATTTCCGCCCCGATCATCGGGGCCAGCCGGCCGTCACAGCTTGAAGACGCGGTGGCCGCGCTGTCCCTCATGCTGACCGATGAGGAGGTGGCTGCGCTGGAGGCACCCTACACGCCTCACCCCGTGGTCGGCTTCGTTTAGCCGGACAGCCGGGCACAGCTGCGGTAGCATGGTGGAAATTGTATGACGAGCAACCGGCCACAGCTGACCAGAAGAGACACCCATGACCAGTACCACGAATTCCCTTGCCGATGCCTGGGCATCCAGCCCGGTAGGCAGGGTTGCGGCGCCCCTTCGCGAACAGGTTATCCACGCCTTGCGGGCCGCCATTCTGGATTTCCGGCTCAAGCCCGGGCAGCGTTTGGTGGAACGCGAACTGATCGAGCAACTGGGCGTTTCACGCACCACTGTCCGCGAGGCGCTGCGGGAGCTGACCTCGGAAGGGCTGGTGACGGTGGTCCCACAAAAGGGCGCGATCGTGACTGCACCCTCGCTGGAGGAGGCCCGGGATCTCTACGAGGCCCGGGCGGCGCTGGAAGCCGTGGTTGTCAGGCGGTTCACGGAGCGGGCGACGAAGTCCCAGATGATGCGTCTTTCCGCGGCTGCGGAAAGTTTCGCCGAAGCGACTGAGTCGGAAGGTCAGCCGGGAGCGATTCTTGCTGCGAAGGACGAGTTCTACGGTGTTCTCATCGAAGGCGCCGGCAGCCCTGTGCTCCAACAGTTGACAGAGGGTCTGCAGGCGAGGGTGCGCGTGCTGCGCGTGGTGGGGATGTCTCCGGAGGGACACGCTACCGCCGTGGAACAGCTGCGCGGAATCGCGCGATTCATTACAACGGGCGAGGCCGAAGCCGCCGCGAAGCTGTACATCGACCATATGCTCACAGCGGGCAAAAACGCGCTGCAGAGCCTGCAGGAGGCCGAGAACACCAAAGAGGCTTAAGAGGCTCCGCCGGTCCCCACTGCCGCAGTCCGCACCATCGGGCGTCACGAAAGCAGCCGCCGTCGTTCCTTTGATTGGAGGAACGACGGCGGCTGCGGACCGTTGCCGGCCGCTTTAGAAGGTGAGCGGCTGGCCGAAATGAAAGCGCGAGATGGACCCGTAGGTGACGTCCCACTGAGCCGCGATATGAGTCTTGTACATCGCCACGTCCCGGTAGTACTTCTCCATTGGTGAGCCGCGTTTGGCGGAGCTCGAACCGGCCGTGGTGAATGCCAGCTCCACCGCGTCGTTGGCCAGTCGCGCGGACTGCTGCACCACGGCACGCAGCCGGGCGTCCTGCTCCGGAGTAAACTCCTCGCCGGTGCGCACCCAGCGCTCGCCGAGCTCGGCATATTGACGCACGCCCGCCAGCAGCAGCGACTCGGACGAGTCCGCCAGAGCCAGCAGCTGCCCGAACCAGCGGTGGTACTCGGGCGCTTCCAGTCGTGGCACGCGCGGCGGGAAGCTGGCCGGACGGCCTTCCATCAGTTTCTCGAACTCGTCGTAGGCCGCCCACGCCGCGCCGACCTGAGTGGCGACCAGCTCGGCGTTGAAGTAGGTCATGGTCCGGCCCAGGTACATGGGGTTTTTATGCAGCCGGTAGCCGAGGGTCCCCTCGGTGCCCAGCACGTGCTCGCGGAAATCGTAGTTGATGCTCAGGTGGTCGGGGACGAACGCGTCGTCGATCTTGACGGAGTTTGAGCTCGACGCCCGCATTCCGATTGTCTTGTCTCCGCCCCAGTCGTCGAGGATGGTGTAATCTTTGCGCGGCAGCGCGAACATCCGCAGGCCCAGAGCATCGCCGTTCGCCGCGAAGGACGGTGCCACGACCAGCACGTGGGTGCTCCACATAGATCCCGAGCAGTAGTCCCAGGTTCCGCTGAGGCGGAAACCCCCGTCGACCGTCTGGGCCTTGCCGGAGGGGATGGTCCGTCCCGGGGCGATGAATGTGCCTTCGCCGAAGAGCTCCGCCTGGCCCTGCTCGCCGTAGAACGAGCCGACGTGGAAGGCGTGGCCGGCGCCCAGGACGTAGGACCAGCCCACCCCGGGGTCGCCGCGGGAGATCTCGATGCCGACACGGACGAAGTCGTCGATGCCGTATTCAAGCCCGCCGTAGCGGCGGGGCTGGAGGATGCGGTAGAACCCAGCGGCTAGGAACTCCTGATGAATTTCCTCGGAGTAGCCGCCTAGTTGCTCGTGCTCAGCCTGCAGCTTGCGAAGCCGGGGGCGCAGATCCGCGGCGCGGGCCACTAGCTCATCCGGTGTGGGGTCGGCTCCTTCCGCCCCCGCTTCCGCCTGGGCCGGCGTGTAAAGACTTATCGTCATGGCAAGATCTCCCTAGTGCGCCAATTGTCTTGATTGTCTGACGATAGTACCACCAGACTGTCCGAGCTTGCAGCCTCCCGGCGTCAGAATGGTCGGTGTGGCACGCCGGTTTTAAAATTTCCTCCGTCGCCGGCATGCTCGAGCACAGATGCCCCACTCCATTCTGTCTGACAAAATGCGACAGGAAAGGTGGCGCCAGAACAGCTGTCGGGAAGGCCCGGCGCTGCAGGAGCGTCCCCCCATTAATTGCTGCAAGCACGGGGGCTTGCATCATTTTTCGCGGCCAGAACGGGCCGCTGGCTACAGGCAAGGCTTGCCCCCTGCCACGGATCGTATGATGGTGATACAGTCACCATATACCTGCTGTCCGCCCCCCATTTCTTAAACCGAGGAGATAATTCGGATGTCCCCGCTCGCCACCGGGAACCCCCCGGCTGACCCGACAAATTTAAGCTCGCCGGCCTTCCGCGATGTGATCGGACGCTTCGCCAGCGGCGTCACGGTGATCACCACTCATAGTGCGGGCAAGGACTACGGCACCACGGCCAGCGCCGTCAGCTCACTCACCGACAGTCCGCCGATGCTGCTGATTTGCCTCAACAAGTCGTCCACGAGCGCACAAGCAATCATTGAGAGCGGCACCTTCGCCGTCAACGTCCTCGCCGAGGACCACGTGCAGTTGGCCGGCCGGTTTGCGTCCAAGCTCCCCGAGAAGTTTGAGGGCGTGGCCACGGAGAAGGACCGCAATGGCTCACCTCTACTGGTCGGCGCCATCGCGCACTTGGTGTGCCGGGTGAGCGAGCAGGTCGAGGCCGGGACCCACTACGTGTTCCTCGCTCATGTTGAAGATGCCGTGGCCTACCCCGGCCACCCTCTGGCCTATTTCCGTGGGGGTTTCGGGCGGATGCAGATGGCCCCCGAAGCCTCCGTGCTGCGCGATGTCCGTGAACGCATCATCAACACCGTCAACGATCTTGACCAGGCGATCGATGTTGACCTCTGGGCCAGGGAGCTGGACGTTGACAGTGATCTGGTCCACCGTGCGCTTACCGCGCTGGTCAGTGAGTCACTGGTTTATCGTGACGCAGGGCGGTTCATCATCGCACCCGTGCCTGAATCGATCATCCTTGAGTCTTACGCCGCCAAACTGGCCATTGAACTCGGCGTCGCCGAAACCACCGTGGGGCAAGTCAGTAAGCAACAGCTAGCCCAGCTGCGCGAATACATGGAGGACACCCTGGAACTGGTGGCAGAAGACCGCTTCACCGACCCTGCCGCCTGGATCGAGGCCAACGAACGTTTCCACGAATACATGGTGGAACTGTCCGGGTCTCGAATCCTGTTGGACACCTACCGCCGCTTGGGCCTGCCCGGGCTAAACGCCAGGACCATCGACGCGTCGACTTACGCAGGCACAGAACTGATGGACGACCATCGCCGGCTTGTCGAGGGCTACGAGAACGAGGACACCGAGGCCGTCCTTGCAGTATTGCGCTTGCACGCCGACCGACCGCGCCAACTGCGTGAGCGGCAGCGCGAACTATCCGACACTGAGTAAGTTCCGTCATTCAGGGTTGATCGAGGTCAATGCGCCCCCGGCGAGACGGCATTGACACCACACCTGCACCTTCGTAGGATCGTCAGACAATACTTCGTGAAATGGGACACCCTCCAGTCTCGCCCGAATCGACTGGGAACATTCGAGGCAGCTGAATCTGGCCGACGAGAAATCAAGAAGGAGAAGCAAAATGGGTTATGTTGAAGGTTCGCATCATGTGACGTTGTCGGTGGGCGGTGCGCAGGAGGATGTGGATTTCCACGTCAAGACGCTGGGCATGAAGTTCATCAAGCGCACCGTGCTTTTTGACGGCTCCAAGCCGATTTACCACCTGTACTACTCCAACGCCAATGGCGATCCGTCCTCGGTGGTGACGACTTTCCCGTGGGCGCAGGCCGGTCTCTACGGCAAGCGGGGCACCAACCAGGCCCGTGAAGTCCTGCTCTCCGTTCCCGACGGCTCGCTGGACTTCTGGCAGCAGCGCCTGACCGAGCACAAGGTCGAAGTCGAAAACGTCGAGCGCTTCGACCAGCGCCGGCTGGCGTTCCGCCATCCCTCGGGCATTGAGTACGTGTTCGTCCCCACGACTGGTGACGAGCGTGAAGGCTTCGCCGGCAACGGTGTCCCCCAGGAGCATGCGATCCACGGCATCCACGGCGTCGGCATCCATGTCACCACCCCGGAACGGATGGTCGACTTCGCCAACGACACCTTCTTCTCCCAAGACAAAATCAGCGAGGAAGGCGACATCGCCCAGTTCCAGGTCGGCAACGCCGAATACGGCAACCACGTGGAACTGACCGCCAACATCTCCGAGGACCAGGGCACCTGGCACTACGGGTCGGGCACCTACCACCACTTCGCCTGGAACCTGGACACGCTGAAGAACCAGGACGAAGTCAAGTTCGACATCGAAGGCGCCGGCTACACCGACATCTCCGAACTCAAGGACCGCAAGTACTTCAAGTCCGTCTACGTCCGCACCCCGGGCGGCGCATTGTTCGAATTGGCCGTCACCCACGAAGACGGCGGCTGGGACTGCGACGAATCCCCGCAGGAACTGGGCACCCGCTTCCAACTCCCGGAACAGTTCGAAGACCGCCGCGGCGAAATCTTCGAACAACTCGAACACATCGACGTCTAACAACGATTACAACGCCTCGGGTGTTGCGCCCTCCCGCAAGGAAAGGGCGCAACACCCGAGGCTATAAATAACGGCCACATGACAATGAAGGAGCCCCGCATGTCCGGGAACCGGCACCTGAACCGCCCTCTCACCGTCTGGGGCGATGACACCCACCAGGGAGGTCCAGCGGTCCTTACCGTCCATGGGCGCGGACAGAGCCCGGACTGGATGCGCGAACAATCCCGGCGGCTGCAAACCGCCGGTCTGCGGTTCTACGCCCCTTCAGCGTCGGCGGACACTTGGTACCCCAAACCTTTCCTAGATCCCCTCGAGGACAACCAGCCGGATTTGGACCACGCGCTGGAAGCCATCGCCGCGCACTTGGACACCGTGGAGGCGGACGGCTTCGCCAAGGACCGGATCGTGCTTTGGGGCTTCTCCCAAGGCGCATGCCTGCTGTCCCATCACATCCTGACCAGCCCAGCCCGCTATGCGGGCCTGATCCTGCACACCGGCGGATACATCGGACCCGAAGTCCTGTCGGCACATGCAGGTAATCCGTTGGAAGGCATCCCCGCGGTGTTGCGCAGCGTTGAGCATGATCCGTGGGTGCCCCCGTACCGGGTCAAGGAAACCGCTGCCGCCCTTAGGTCGGCAGGGGCCGAGGTGGACCTGCTCATCACCCCAGGGAACGAGCACGTCATCACCGACGAAGCCATGACCGCCGCCGAAAGATTGCTCGGCAAAGTTTCAGCCGCGGTCGGACTGAACAGATGACCGGCAAGGCGCCGGAAGAGAACTGGAGAATTAAATGGTGATTTTCAATGACGGGGTCGCGGAGACCCAGACCCCGGATTCCAATGTCGTGGAGACGGACGTGCTGATTGTCGGCTCGGGCCCGGCCGGTTCCTCGGCCGCGTTGTTCCTGTCTTCGCTGGGTGTTCCGAATATCATGATCACCAAGTACCGGTGGACGGCGAACACGCCGCGGGCGCACATCACCAACCAGCGGACCATGGAGATTTTCCGGGACTTGGGCATCGAGGAGCAGGTCCTCGCTGACGCCACCCCGCACGAGATGATCGGCGACACGGTGTTCTGCACCTCGATCGCGGGCGAAGAGATCGGCCGCATCCTCACCTGGGGCAACCATCCGGCCCGGCACGCGGACTACGAGCTGGCCTCGCCGTCGTTGAACTGCGACATACCGCAGACTTATCTGGAACCGATCCTGCTCAAGAACGCCACCATGCGCGGCACCCAAACCCAGTTCTCCACCGAGTACCTCTGGCACACCCAGGACGAAGACGGTGTCAGCGTGCGGGTGCTGAACCGGCTGACCGGCACCGAGTACACCATCCGCGCCAAGTACCTGATCGGTGCAGACGGCGCCCGCTCCAAGGTTGCCACGGACATCAACCTGCCCTACGAGGGGCAGATGGACATTGCCGGATCGATGAACATCACCTTCAAGGCGGACATCGCGGAACTCGTCGGCCACCGCCCCTCGGTTCTGTACTGGGTGGTCCAGCCCGGCTCAAACATCGGCGGCATCGGCGCCGGCCTGGTCCGCATGGTCAGGCCATGGAACGAATGGCTGATCGTCTGGGGTTTCGACATCAACGACGGCACCCCCGAGGTCAGCGAAGACGACGCCCGCCAGGTGGTCCGCAACCTCATCGGGGTGCCCGACCTCGACGTGGAGATCACCGGCATTTCACTCTGGGGCAACAACGAACAGTACGCCACCCACCTGCAGAAGGGCCGGGTGTTCTGCGCCGGGGACGCCGTGCATAAGCACCCGCCGAGCAACGGGCTCGGCTCCAACACCTCCATCCAGGACTCCTACAACCTGGCCTGGAAGCTCGCGGCCGTGCTCAACGGGCAGGCCGGCGAAGAGCTGCTGGAGACCTATTCCGCGGAACGTGCGCCGGTAGCGAAGCAGATCGTCACCCGCGCCAACCAGTCCGGCCGCGAATTCGTGAAGCTGTTCGAAGCGCTCGGCATCGACAAGGCCGAAACGCCGGAGGAGATGCTGGCGCTGATCGAGTCCCGCAAGGACAACACCGCCGAGGGCGCCGCCAAGCGCCGGGCCGTCCAGGAGGCCATGGAGATCAAGAACTACGAGTTCAACGCCCACGGCGTTGAAATGGGCCAACACTATGTGTCCTCCGCCGTGGTCGGCGACGGCAGCACCAGGCCGACGCCCGCGCGGGACCCGGAACTCTACTACGAACCGTCCACCCACCCAGGGGTCCGCCTGCCGCACGCCTGGATCGGGGACAACACCCGCAAGTACTCCACCCACGATCTGGCACCCTACGGACAGTTCACCGTCTTCACCGGCATCACCGGCGAGGACTGGACGACGGCAGCCCACAAGGTCAGCGAGCGGCTGGGCGTGACCGTAAAGACTGTGGTGATCGGCCCTGGCCAGGACGTCACGGACCTGTATTTCGACTGGGCCAAGCTGCGCGGCGTGGAGGAGGATGGAGCTGTGCTGGTCCGTCCGGACAAGCACGTCGGCTGGCGTTCAGAGCGACTGCCGGCAAACCCCGAAGCAGCGCTGCTAAACACCGTTTCCGCCATTCTTAGCCGAGGAGCCTAACCGTGAGCCTGAATTTTGAGCATGTGACGTTGGGTCAGCGGGTGCTGTTCGGCTCCGGTAAGGCCACGGAAAACCTCGCCGCTGAAGTCGCCCGGCTCGGCGCGCGGAAGGTGATGGTGATTGCCTCGGAGTTCGAGGCACCGATCGCGCAGAAGGTCACCGCAGCCATTGACGTGGCACTGAATTACGACGACGTGGCCCCGCACGTGCCGATCGAGAAGGCCGAAAAGGCCCGCACCGCGGCGGCCGAACACGGCATCGACCTGTTGGTCTGTGTCGGCGGCGGTTCCACCACGGGCCTGGCCAAGGCCATCGCGATGACCACCGGGCTGCCGATCGTCGCGGTCCCGACCACCTACGCCGGCTCCGAGGCCACCAACGTCTGGGGCCTGACCGAAGCCGCCCGCAAGACCACCGGCATCGATGACAGGGTGCTGCCGGTCACCGTGGTCTACGACGCGGAACTGACCCTGTCCCTGCCGGCGGAGTTGTCCGTGGCGTCGGGTTTGAACGCGCTGGCGCATTGTGTGGACTCGATGTGGGGGCCGCGGGCGGATCCGATCAACCAGGCCCTGGCTGCCGAAGGCATCCGCGCACTGAATTCCGGCCTGCCCGCGGTGAAGGCCGACCCCTCCGGCCTGGCCGGCCGCGAACAAGCCCTCTACGGCGCCTATCTGGCCGCGGTCTCGTTCGCCTCCGCCGGGTCCGGGATGCACCACAAGATCTGCCACGTCTTGGGCGGTACCTGGAACATGCCGCACGCCCAGACCCACGCCACCGTCCTGCCCTACGTGCTGGCGTTCAACGCCCCGGCAGCCCCCGACGCCGCGGCCCGAATCGCGACAGCGTTCGGCAGCGTCGACGCCGTCACGGGCCTAAACAAGCTGCGCGAAACACTGGACGCACCGAAGGCGTTGAAGGACTACGGCTTCAGCGAAGCGAACATCTCCGAAGCCGTCGAGCTCATCCTGCCCGTCATCCCCGCCTCCAACCCGCGCAAACCGACAGCGGAGAACCTCACCGAGCTACTCCGCGCCGCCACCGCAGGAACCACGCCAGGCCTTGAGGAGAACCAGTCATGACCGAAACCACCGCTCCCGCCGGGACCAACGGCATCAGTGCCAAGCAGCAGGCCGCTGAGCAGCAACTGGTCGATACAGTGATCGCTTCTTTCGAGAAGACCGAGGACCCGCGGCTGAAGTTCTTGATGCAGTCCTTGACCAAGCACCTGCACAACTTCATCCGCGAGGTCCGCCTCACCGAGGACGAATGGAACAAGGGCATCGAGTTCCTCACCGCCGCCGGGCACATCACCGACGACAAGCGCCAGGAATTCATCCTGCTCTCCGATGTCCTGGGCGCCTCGATGCAGACCATCGCGGTGAACAACGAAACCGTCGGCAACGCCACCGAAGCCACCGTCTTCGGGCCCTTCTTCGTCAACGACGCCCCCGAAATCCCGATCGGCGGAGACATCGCCGGCGGCGCCGCCGGCCAGCCCTGCTGGGTTGAAGGAACCGTCACCGACACCAACGGCAATCCGGTTCCGGGTGCGCGGATAGAGGTCTGGGAAGCAGACGACGACGGGTTCTACGACGTGCAATACACCGACGGCCGCGTCGCCGGACGCGCCCACCTCTACTCCGACCAGGACGGGAACTACAGCTTCTGGGGCCTGACCCCCACCCCCTACCCCATCCCGCACGACGGACCCGTGGGCCAAATGCTCGAAGCCACCGGCCGCTCCCCCGTGCGCGCGTCGCACCTGCACTTCATGGTCACCGCCGAGAACCTGCGCACCCTGGTCACCCACATCTTCGTCGACGGCGACCCGCAAATCGAGATCGGCGACTCCGTCTTCGGCGTCAAAAACTCCCTGATCAAAAAGTTCGACCGGCAACCAGCCGGCACTCCCACCCCCGACGGCCGCGACCTTGACCGAGACTGGGCCCGCACCCGCTTCGACATCGTCCTCGCCCCCAAAACCGCCTGACTCATCACAGCCATAAACTGTCCAGAGTGGCATCACCGCCCACAGCCAAGATGCCACTCTGGACTCAACAGGGAGTTGCTGTCGATGCGCCAGTCCGTTTCCTTGTTGGATTGGAACCAGACCAAGACGGTGATGTCGGGCTGCTGGGCCAGGTAGTAAACCAGGTCCTTGTTCCAACTGCTTCGAGCCGCCCTCTCCGGCGGAGGATGTTTCGGCGATGGGTATGGGCTTCCCCGGGGCCAGCGACCGAAGCTGCCCAAGCCCGTCTGCGAAGAGCGCCCACGGTGGGGTCCAGGTGCTCCACGCGGCGGAGGTTCCCCAGTTGTAGCCGTCGAGGGCAACCGCATCGACGTAATACGCGCCGGGGTAAAGCCCGTCCAGCAGCGTTGATCCGGCGTAGGGAACGTTCGGGTTCCAGACCCAGGTGATGTTCCGGGTGCCGTGGCAAAGTGCTTCCGGCGACTCCCGGAAGCACCTTGTGTTAGTAAGAGAAAATTACGGTGCAAGCAACGCGCAAACGTCGGTCACCTTGCCGGTGCCGGAGAACAACCGCAGTTCCTGCCCATTTTGGAGGACGTAGTTGACATTGCCTGTCGTGAGGAACAGCCCTTCGGGGTGTCCATTCGGGCCGAGGACTCTGGGCACGATGATTACGTTCCTTCCCGTCGACCTGATCTCTTGGACGCCGCCGGGCAGATTCTGAATGTGAGTCGTCCCCGTGATGACGTAGCTGACTGTCTTCGCGGCGGGACCCGTCAGAGTGACCCTCTGATTGGGAGCAATGATCTTCTGCCGGTCGCCGGGCAGGTCGATGATCTTGAACTTGCCCGTGACTGCGGCCGTGACGTCGAAGCCCGGGCACGGCAGCGTGAACGGAGTCGGGTCAACTGGGGCCGGCTTATTCGGGTTCGGCGCGGCAACAGCCGGACTGGCGCCTGCGGCGAGTCCGACTGCGAGGGCGATAGGTGCGAGCCAGCGTTTCATGATGATGTTCCTTGCTGCTAGTGAATTACCCCAATAGAAACGGGACGGGTCCCTGACGCTCACCCATTCGGGTGGACCCACCAGACTGTCGACGTGTACCGATAACGTCAAGGGTTGAGTTGGCCGGGAAGGCGGGGGCGCCATACGGCAGTCCGCAAATTCCTGTTCCGACGAAAATTGTTCTGCACAACGTTCGTATTTATCGGCCCAGATACCTACAAGTTCGCCCTAAGGTCAGCACTGCTGGAGGCGGCCAAGGGCGGCCAGGAAGAGGTCACGGTAGAGGAACTTGCCGTGCCGTATGCACTGCGCTTGGCCAACATGCTGCACTGTTCCCACAAGGACCCGCAGGGAGTGTGGGCGGTGGCAGGGACTTTCTGACGGTCCTCACCGAAGAACGCGATGCGGCCCTTCACTCAGGTCGCGCTACGGACAGGCTTGTCACTGCCGCCGCGAAGTCAATACCCGGCATGGTGATGCAAAAATTCCACAACCTTCGCGGCATAGGGGAAGTCAACCACCGGCACGCACTGCTCACGGAAGAGCTGGCGGCACGTGTTTTGATGCCGGCATCGGATATGGTCTTGCCGGATCCGGCGTGGTGCTGAGCTCAGACAGGGAGCAGCTTCTAACCGCCGTGCGCCGCGCTCCGGTCACCGGCGCTAAGGCTGCGCTGGCGGGTTTTCAGCACGGCCGATGCTTCTACTGCCACGTACTGCTGGGCGCGGAGCCTGGCGCAGTGCACGTCGATCACGTGTACCCTTTCGCGTTGATGAAGACAGGCTCGTGGGTCGGACCGGATCTGCGGCTAACCAGACAGCACCTGTATCACCGAGGCAGTCAGATACGTCGACTCACGGTCAGTAGGTGCCAACATGGACCCGACTCAGCTATGTCCGGCAGGCCCGGCCTGCTGATGCAGACCGGGCGCTGTTGCGTGTTCAGTGTAACTGGGCGCTACCGGGCCGCCGGGGTGGAGGGACGGAGGCGCCGCCGCGATCTGCGTCTCGGGTTCCCTGCCCTGTAGGCGAGCGATGATGTTCCGGGCCGGCAGGGCGACGTATTCGCGCAGCGAGACGTTGCTGCGGTACGCCGCGTGGGGCGTGACGATGGCCGACGGGTGGACGACCAGCGGGTGGTCCGCCGGGGCCGGTTCCTCCGCCAGCACATCCAGCATGGCCCCGGCGATGTGGCCGGAGTCCAGGGCGGCGCAGAGTGCCTGTTCGTCGACGAGGGCGCCCCGGGACACGTTCACCACGTAGCTGCCCGCGGGCAGAACGGCGAGGTTCTCGGCGTCGAGCAGGTTCCGGGTTTCCTCGGTGAGCGGGGTGTGCAAGCTGACCACATTCGACGCCGCCAAGACCTCCAAAAGCTCGCCCCGGCGCACTTCCGCAGCCCAGGCCGAATCCGGAACGAACGGGTCGTAGGCGATGACGGACCCGAAGACCGGGGCCGCGAGGCCCGCCAGGTACTGGGCGATGCGCCCGAACCCGACCAGTCCCAGGGTCAGCTCGCTGATCCGCGGCGGCACCGGGGTCCCCTCCCCCGTCCAGTCCCCGCGCCGGGTGGCTGCCTGCGAGCGCGGGAGCTCACGGATGAGCGAGAGCATGCCGGCGAAGGCATGGGTGGCAACGTCGCGGGTGGCCACCGAGGGCACGTTGCACACCGTGATGTTCCGGGCGGCCGCGGCCTCCAGGTCCACCATGTCGAAGCCCGCGGACATGGTAGCCACGGCCTTCAGGTCCGGCATCGCGGCGATCATCTCGGCATCCAGGGTGGCGTAGCCGAGGATGATTCCCTCGCAACCCTGCGCCGCGTCGAGGATGGCGCCACGGTCCCGGGTGTTAAGGTAGCGTGCCTCGATGCCGGCCTCGGCCAGCAGGTCCAGGGCGATGGAGTAGTCGAGGTCCTCGGCGTCGGTAATCAGGACCCGCGGGTTCGCCGTCATGCCTGGTTCTCCTGGGCGAAGAGCTGCGCGGGCACGTGGATCAGTTGGACTCCGCCGTCGGCCAGCGCCTGGCGGATGGCCGGTGCCAGTTCGGCGGCGTCGTGGATCCGCCGGCCGGTGCCTCCGAATGCGGTGGCCAGGGCGGCCCAGTCGGGCTGGACCAGCTCCACGCCCACGGGCTCGATGCCGCGGTCCAGTTCGTTCTGGCGGATCTCGCCGTAGCCGCCGTTGTCGGCGCACACCACCACCAGGTCCAGCCGCTGTTCGACGGCGGTGACCAGTTCCTGCACCGCGAACATCAGCGCGCCATCGCCCACCACGCAGACCACCGGACGGTCCGGCGCTCCGATGCGGGCGCCGATCGAAGCGGGCAGCCCGTAGCCGAGCGTGGCGTAGGCCGGGGTGTAGAGCAGCGAGTGCGGCTGCTCCTGCGGCACAAAGCTGGCCGTCCCCAGGTAGGTGGCCTGGGAGGAGTCGCCGCCGATGATGGTCGACGGCGGCACGGCGGCCGCCACCTGTTCGGCCAGCGCGGCGAACTCCGGGGACAGCGCCCGGGCGGCGTCGCGCAGCACCGGGCGCAGCCGGGCCACGCGGTCGGCGCCGCTTTCTCGGCGCGCTCGGGTCTCCACGCGCTCGCTGGCGCTCGCTTGGTCGACCACCGAAGGCCCGCTCGCTTGGTCGACCACCGAAGGCCCGCTCGCTTGGTCGACCACCGAGGGCGCGCTCACTTGGTCGACCACCGAAGGGGCACCGGCGTCGTGCTCAAGTGCGGTGAGCAGCTGGGGCACGACGGCGGCGCTGTCACCGACCAGCGGAACGTCGGCCGCGATGTTCTTGGCCATCTGGCCGGACAGGATGTCCACGCGGATCACCGTGCCGCTCGGCTGCAGCTGGTTGAACCACAGTTCGGCCTCGCCGACCTTGGAACCAATGACCAGCAGGACGTCGGCCTCCTCGCAGAGCTGCTGCGCGGCGGGCAGCCGGATGTCCGAGCCCAGCGAGAGCGGATGCGATTCGGGGATGGCACCCTTGCCGTTGAGCGTGGTCACCACGGGGGCGTCCAGCGCTTCGGCCAGCTGCAGCAGCTGCCGGCCGGCCCGCAGCGAACCGCCGCCGGCCAGCAGCACCGGCCGGCGCGACTCGGCCAGCAGCTGGGCGGCCTGCCGGATGGCCTGGTCGGACGCGCCAGCCGGCTCACGCCGCGGCGCGGCCTGTAGCAGGTCCTCCGGCGCGTCCGAGGGTCCCTCGAGCACGTTGAGCGGTACCTCGATGTGCACCGGCCGCGGGCGCCCGTAGCGGAAGAGTTCGAAGGCGTCGTGGATGCCCCGGACCGCCTCGGTGGCGGAGGTGACGCGGCGCGACCACTCGACGATCGCGCCGACGGCGGCCGTGGCGTCCTTCGTCTCGTGCAGCGAGCCGATGTCGGCGAACTCTTCGCCCTCGGGCACGCCCGGGGACAGGATGATCAGCGGACGGGACTCGCAATAGGCGGTGCCCGCGGCGGAGAGCGCATTGAGCAGGCCGGGCCCCGACGTCGTAATGACGACGCCGGGCAGGCCGGTCTGCTGCGCCCAGCCGTCGGCGGCGTAGCCGGCGCCCTGTTCGTGCCGCGTGGTCACCGGGCGGATGCCCAGCGGCGCCAGGTGGCGGTAGAACTCCAGGTTGTGCGTGCCGGGGATGCCGAAGATGGTGTCGATGCCGTAGTTCCGCAGGACCGTCATGATGGCCAGGCCGGTGTTATCGGCGACGACTCCATCGGGCAGCGTGACCGTGGGGGTGGCCGCCGGGGTGTGCTCAGACATGCTGGACCTCCGGGTTGAGGCGTGCGGGACGGTCGGCCGTGAATCGCTGGATGCCGTCCACCCAGGTTTCCAGCACCGGGATGTCGGAGATCTCGGCGGCGTCGACGGCCAACGGGTCGCCCGCGAGGACCACGAAGTCGGCCCGCTTGCCCGCGGTCAGCGAGCCGAGGTCGTCCTCGCGGCCCAGGGTGTAGGCGGCGTTGATCGTGTGTGCCGCCAGCGCCTGGCGGGCCGTGATGAGCAGCGAGTCCGACCCGAGCTTGACGCCGGAGCGGGTGATGCGGTTGGTGGCGGCCTGGATGGCTTCCAGCGGCTTGGGCTCGGCCACGGGGGCGTCGGAGCTGATGGTCACGCGCACGCCGGCTGCCGCGAATTCGCCCAGCGGATTGAAGCGCTCGCCCGGGGTGCCGACGGCTTCCTTCACGCCCTCGCCCCAGTTGTAGTAGTGCTGCGGCTGGTTGACCGGGTGGATGCCGGCGGCGGCCATCCGGTCGATCTGCTTCAGCGTGGGCAGCCCGCAGTGTTCGATCCGGTGCCGGGCATCGGTGTCGGGACGCTCGGCCTGCGCGGCCTCGATGGCGGAGATGACCATCTCCAGCGCCGTCGGGGACTGCGCGTGGGTGGCGGTCTGCAGGCCCAGCCGGTGGGCCTTGGAGATCAGCGCGGCGTAGTCGGCCGGGTCGTGGTAGAGCTGGCCGGTGCGGCACGGGTCCCCCACGTAGCCGTCCGGGAAGTACGCGGTCCAGCCGCCCAGGGTGCCGTCGGCATAGAACTTGAAGCCGGCGAAGCTGAGCCGCGCGTTGCCGAACTGGCCGTGCAGGCCCATCTCGGCGGCCTCGTCCAGCAGGTGCGAGAGCAGGTACATGCTGACCCGGACCTTGAGCTGGTTTTCCTCGGCCATGCGCAGGTACATGTCGAACTCGCGCCGGGACACCTGCGCGTCGCCGATGGTGGTGACGCCGCCGGCCAGGAAGTTCTCCTGGGCGATCTGCAGCTGGCGCAGGTGCTCCTCGGGGGCGTCGGCCAGGTGGAAGTTCGGGCCGTGGTGGCCGATCTTCACGCCCTCGAGCCCGGTGAGGATGTTGCAGGCCGCGTCGGAGAGTTCGCCGGTCAGCTCACCGGAGGCGTCGCGGAAGAATTCGCCGCCGGCCGGGTTGGGGGTGTCCTTGGTGACGCCGTGCAGTTCGAACGTGTAGGAGTTCACCACGCCGCCGTGGCCGGAGGCGTTCATCAGGTAGACCTCGCGGTCGGTGGCGACCTCGTCGAGCTCCTGCCGGGTGGGGTGGCGGCCCTCCGCCAGGTTGGTGTGCTCGTAGCCGAAGCCGCGCACGGGCAGGCCGTTGGGGGTCTCGGCCGCCCGTTCCTTCAGCAGCGCCACGATCTCGGGGATGCTGCCGGCGCGTTCCGGCCCGCAGTCCACCCAGGTCTTCAGCTGCCCGTACATCAGTGGGTGCGCGTGCGCGTCGATGAAGCCCGGCACGATGGTGGCCCCGCCGGCGTGGTGTTCCTTCGGGCCCGGCAGGCCGAGGTTGACGGCGGCGGCGCGGCACTGTGCCTCGGTGCCCACGGCGAGCAGGTAGCCGTCGTGCACGAGCATGGCCTCCGCCGTCGGGCGCTCCTCATCCATGGTGTGGATGGTGGCGGCCGTGATCAGCTGTGGGATGAAGCTGGTCGCGGGGGCGTCGAATGTCTTGAGTTTCCTCACCGGAAGGCCTCCAGGTTGGTGTTGCTGTTGTTGGTGCGTTCGGCGTCGTCAGCCAAGCCGGCGTCGTCGTAGTCGTCCTCGTCGCGGTGCTGGGGAGCGATCGCCAGGCAGATGATGCTCAGCACGCCCATGGCGCCGAACATGATCAGGACGGGCCAGATGCTGCCGGTGCTGCTGTACAGGTAGGTCGCGGTCAGCGGCGAGAGGGCGGCCCAGATGGCGTTGGCCATGCCGTAGGCCAGCGAGATGCTGGTGTAGCGGGCCTGTGCCCGGAACAGCTGGGAGAGGATGGTCGCGGTCGGCGCGTAGGTGGCGGTCATGACCAGGCGCATCGCGGCGAACGCCAGGAAGATCAGCCATTCCGGACCGGTGGACATCAGCAGGAACTGCGGGACGATGAGCACGATCGAGCCCACCAGGCCCACGAACATGACCCGCTTGCGGCCCCACCGGTCGCCCAGCCAGGCGACGCCCAGGGTGCAGATGAGCTCGACCAGGGCGGCCACGGACAGTGCGTTGAGGATCATGGTTTCGTTCAGGCCCACCGACGGGTCGGTGCCGTACGCGGTGGCGAAGGTGGTGGCCAGGTAGTAGCCGCCGGTGGAGATGGGCAGCAGGCCGATGCCGATCAGGATCGGCTTCCAGTTGGTGACCAGCGCGTGCTTCAGCGGCAGGGCCTGGACCTTGCCCTCGACCTTCTCCTCGAAGACCGGGGATTCCTCCACCCGGTAGCGGACCCAGAAGCCCACGCCGATCAGCACCACGGAGAGCAGGAACGGGATGCGCCAGCCGCCGTCCACCAGGAACGTGTCGCTGATCCCGGACAGGTAGGCGAAGATCAGGGTGGCGCCCAGCGCGCCGGCCGGGTTGCCCAGCTGCGCGAAGCCGCCGTAGAAGGTCTTGTGCTTCTCCGGCGCGTGCTCCACCGCCATCAGGACGGCGCCGCCCCACTCGCCGCCCACGGCCAGGCCCTGCAGGGCGCGCAGCACCACCAGCAGGACGGCGGCCCAGGCGCCGATGTTCTCGTGCGTGGGCAGCAGCCCCACAAACACGGTGGACAGGCCCATGATCAGCAACGTGATCACCAGCGACGGACGGCGGCCGAACTTGTCGCCGATGTGGCCGAAGATGATGCCACCCAGCGGGCGCATGAAGAACCCGACCGCGTAGGTGGCGAAGGCGGCGGCGATGCCGGTCATCCGGTCCGCTTCCGGGAAGAACAGCGGGCCGAAGACCAGGGCCGCGGCCGTGGCGTAGATGTAGAAGTCGTACCACTCAATGGCGGTGCCGACGAAGGCCGCGAATCCGGCGCGGCGGGCCCGGGCGTGGCTGAACTGCGGCCGGGCTGCTGACGTGTGTGACATGGTCTTCCACCTTAAGGTGTGGGCATGAGTGCCGTTGTGATCTATGCGACTGTAGGGCCCAAATCACAGTCGGACAAGAGCAGAAGTTTTGCGTTACAAACCACCAAGTTCACTTCTGTTCTAGTTTTCGCGCAGAATTTTCCGAAAGCGCTTGCACGTGCCCTGCATCACTGGATAATTGACGACGGCGGTGCTCACTTGGGAGGTTAAGGAAACTTTGGCGGACCCCATCGAAATGATCGACACAAAACTGGTCCGTGCCCTCCAGCAGGAGGGCCGGGCAAGTTACCAGGACCTGGCGCGCGAGCTCGGCCTGCCGCGGGCTACGGTTTCCGCCCGGCTGCGCGAGTTGCTGGACAGCCACACTGTCCGGGTGGTGGCCGCGGTGGACCCGGCGTTCCTCGGCCAGCACGTGATCGCGCACGTCTCGGTGGTGGCGTCCGGCCCGGTCCGCAATATCGCCAAACTGCTGGCTGATTGGCCGGAAGCAGTGTTGGTTTCGGCCATCGGTGGCACCCATGACCTGATCGCCGAGATCCGGGTGGCCACACACGACGAACTGCACGCCGTGCTCACGGGGCTCCGCGAGCATCCGGATGTGGCCTACATCGATACACTGGTCTACACCCGACTGGTCAAGGGCTTCTTCCTCTCGCAGTACACCGGCGAGGTCACCATCGACCAGGTGGACACCCAGCTCATCGAGATCCTGCAACAGGACGGCCGGACCAGTTACCGGGACCTCGCCGCCGCCGTCGGCCTCACCCCCACCGCCGTGCGCTCCCGGGTGCAGCGGCTGCTGGACGCCCGGATCATCCGGATCAGCGCCGTTGAGTCGCGCGGCGCCGGCGGCCGGCAGCTGTCCATGGGCGTCGGCCTGAACCTCTCCGGCGACAACGACGCGGTTCTCGAACTCCTGCGTGGCTCGTCGCACGTGGAGTTCGTCGCCCAGACCGTCGGCCGCTTCGACGCCATCGCCACCCTCGCCGCCCAGTCCCCCCGCGACCTCCTCGCCCAACTCGAAGAAATTCGCGGCCTCCCCACCGTCAGCCGCACCGACTCCTGGCTCCACCTCGAGGTTGTCAAAGAGGACTATACGCGGAGGATTTCCTGATTTCAGAAAGCTGCAAACAACATCGATGCCGAAGCAGTAAGGGGCCCGCCAATTCTTAATCACCATAAAGACGTATATTTTAGGCGGAAAGCCACCAACTTTGAGTCAAAAATACTCAGAGGCCGGAGGCCAAAGATATAATATTAGTTGAAGTACAATTCTTAACTATTCAGCGACGTCTTCCTGAGTGATCTTACCGTCAAGCACTTCTTGAACTTCCTTCTCGAGGCTTGGGTTACCCCCCTCCCCGAGCTTGTTCATGAATTGAGTTGCATCCGCCTTTAGCTGTTCATCGCCGGAACTAATCGCCCTCGCGATGACCATTGGCACCGCATTTCTCGTGATATCCCAAAACGAAATCTCCTCTGCTCCCCGATGCGTCAGGATCAGCTTGGTCACTTCGAACGCTAGACGTGAGTCAACATCGGCTGAGCTGGCGATCTGCTTGCCAATCATCAGGGACTTGCCTGCGAGTTCCGGATTCAGTTCTACCGCTTCCTTCAGTCGCGGAAGCCACCATGAGGAATCGAACTTGCCGCTCTTTACAAACCAGTAGAACTCGTTAAGCTCCTGTTTGTCCTCAGGATGTGAGCGGACGTGTTCCACTCGTGCGTCCCAGAGGCTGGCAAACCGATCTCGGATCTCGTTGGCAACGGAGGCAGCGTTCATGAATGACCAGGCTATTCGACCGATGGCTGCCCCCCGGACGCTGGGTTTCGCCATTGCAAAGAATGCTTCGGCAACCGGATCTTCAAGCGTCTTATGGCCCCATATGAGTGCGCTGATTACCCACTCACCGATGCACTGTAGCGGATCAGCTTGACTTCGCCATCCTGCAACGAGAGGTTCTTTCGTCTGGATAGCAGCGACCATGGAAGGGGCTAGAAGATCGTAGATTGCCAAATGGTAGTAATGAACTGCCATCGCGGTCGTCAATGCGATTTGCTGGTTTCGCGATATAGAGTTGTATGAACCGAACAGGTCCGCAACTCGCGATTTGAGCCAGCTCGGGTCGACAGTCAGTAGTCGGCCGAGCCCCTCGCCGATTACTGCGCTAGAGGCACCGCGCCTATCCAGCCTCTCGATCTCGCGCTCTAGAGCCGAACGGGACGCTTCGTACCAAGGACTATCCTGGCCGTGCGAGATCAGATTGATCAGGCCACGCACCCGCGTTGGCCATTGCCAGTTGAGTGAGAGAGTAAGGGGATCCATCCCGCTCTCCTGATCGTGCGCATGGTATTCGGTCCAGGCTGATTCATCGTCAGCTTCACGAAGCATTAGACCAGCTAAGAGCTGGGTCACTTCAGTAGGAATTGCTGGTGTCTCTCGCTTCTTGACGAGTTCCTCAAGCAGATTCACGGCGGCTCTCTTTGCTCCGCGGAAGTCGACGTCGTCATCCCAGTCGCGCCCTTCAACAGGGAACGAGGATGCGTCACAATGGGTAAGCACCTTGCGAATCACGTCAACCGCTGTATGCCATTCGAGTGCGATATCCGCCTTTACTGCTGCTTCCCATCCCTGCAGAATCGCTCGCAGGTACGTTGGCCGTAACCTATCAACTAAGTCCTCGATGCCGTCCAACGCCTTTGGGTTCGTCGCGATCAGCGCCGATAGCTCCCGTCCTTGGCCTTCATGCGATGGTTCTGGCCCCCAGCCGTTCCCTTTGTCATGCCAACTCTCAAGGTGTGCCGCGAGTTCGACAGGACTCATTAGCGACATCTCTTCTTGGGAGATTGCGCTGTTCGGCCCGCTCCAACTCGTCACTCTGTTTAGAGCCGCTAGCGGTGATTCAATAACTCCGCGCTTAGCATCGAGTTCCGCTAGGACCGGCTTCAGGGCGGCGGGGAGCGCCTCAGAGCCAATAGCAGAGAGCCAACGATGCTTCCAAGTGTCGACCACCGCCTCGACTCGTTCCGACACCTCGTCGAGAGAGTCTTCGTCTGTACCTAGACGTTCCCGCAACTGATCCCTACCTATTTGAGGTCCGGCAGCGATGAAATCGTTGAGCGGCTCTAGCGCCGTTTGGGAGCGCTTTGCCACCTCACGGGCGAACTCACCGAACTCAATCCGGCAAGAGTCATCATAAAACTCTTCATCGCCAACGATCTCAGCAGCGACCGCCAGCAAATTTTCTGCTTCCGCAGCAAGTTGAACGCTGTCACTGCGAAAGGCCTCTGTGACTGCATAAAGCGTGATTTTTCGGGTCAATAACATGGGACTGCGGGTCAAGATTGCCTTTGCGGCTTCAGGGTCTTTGGCCATCGCCTTGACTGCCGAGTCCCGGACCGCGTCGATGAGCGCGTGCTCCACGGAAGGGTATCGGTCACGCTTCTCGCGAATCGATTCGCGTGACACATCTGTCATATCGAACGTGGCCGTCAAGTGCTTGCAGTGACGTTCGTATTCTTCCAGCCAAGGCAGGACAACCTTGAGACCATCATCATCCAAAGCTTCGACAACCCTGGGTAACCCATCCTCGTACCAGTACTCTTCCAAGGCTAGGTGTGGCTTGTACGGGTTCTCAGACGCCCTGGGCCGAAACAATAGATTCGCCAACCACTTGCCGGTCCTATGTTGTCCACCTCGCAGTAAATTGACGGCGAACTCAACCATGTTCCGAGGGTCGTTTCGCCCCTCTAGGCCATTCGCACCCCACGACTTGAGCAGCGGCTTCAGTCTTACCGCCTCATCCGCCGGGACGGAAGCGCCTACCTTAAATGTGGCCCTGCGCACCCAAGCGTTATTACTTCCAGTGAGCTTAAGAAGAACATCTACGACGGCTTTGGGTGCCGCTGGTGCCACACGGATCAGGTAATGAATTTCAGGCCAGTAATAATCCCGGATGAGGCCCTCGCTCGTCTTCTCTGGTTCCGGAGGGTTGCTAAAGATCCCCGCTTTTGCAAGAGGTTCCACCCAAAGCGGGTTTTCTAGCCCCTCAAAGAAGGCACGACGCAACGGCGGCGTAGGGATTCGCCGCAAAGCCTCATTAACCTGTTCCGTGGTTGGCGCCTTGAAGTTTTCCATCACACCGTTTCCGCGTCGACATTGTTAATCTCTGCCAAGAGATCCTCTAACGCGTGTAAGTTCTCGAAAAAGAGGGCACTCCTCACCTCGATGACGTCCTCAATGACACGGATGTTGGCTAGAAGGGTTCCATCACTCGGCAGCGATCTCCCCTGCTCGTGATTTCGATCCAGATGCGTCCAACTCAGAAAGAAGTTATAGGCGTCCTTCCATTGCGTGACTGCCGGGTGGTCAGCATCTGATTCTCCAGTCACTAGTGCCGCCATGTTGGCTCGGTTGCGCCCTTCCTCCTTAGTAGCTGCGGCGATTAGGGCGGCGAGCCCCTGGGCAACCCGGCGAGGGACCGGCACGAGATCCTGGTCAAGTCCCAGGTCGGCGTCCGGGTGGGCCGCCAGCAACCTGGGAAGTTCCCTCAACAATGCTGCTGACGACGGATTGGGGCGGCGAATCAATGTGGGATCGTCCGACATGACAGCCGGGAGATTGACCATCAACTCCCGCATGCAATGGCAAATCATTGAAACTCTCGCATTCTCAGTGGCGGGATTCGCCTCCCCAGCGAGTATGTCCATTGCCATCTGGTACATGCCTGCGAGTTTTGGACTTCGATTTTCCAAGGCCTCGATTACGCGTGTTCGGCGCTCCGGCACCGCTCCTTCTGTCACTGCCGCTGATCTCCTCCACTCGGCCCAAAGAAACACTCGAGGTACGCGCCCAGCCCCATGTTCAACCTCTGGCACACCTCTCCGGCGGTCATTCCATCGGCTTGACCTGGGCCTCGATAAAGGCCACCTCATCGGCGTCGAGCCCATACTTGGCAAACAACTGCTGATCAATCTCCGGGATCGGCTTGCTCCAGTCGATGTCCGATCCCGACGTGAAGTCCTGCAGCGGAACGTACTTCCAGACCTTTGCCGGGTTGTCCTGAGTGCTCTTTAGGACGCCGAGGAGGGCACGGGCGAACTTGGACTTCACGTATTTAAGGCACGCTTCGCCAGCGCCCTCGTCATCAAAGCATCCGATAGTGATGAAAGTCATGGTAACGGCCACCCGGGGGCCTACCACAAGCGGGCTCGACAACACCTCCCCGAACGCACCCGACCCATTCGCCTTAGGGACGACTACTTTGTACGCTCCGAAGCTCTTCGGGCCGGTGAGGTACTCAGCCCGGATCCAGCGGTATGCACGAGCACGTCCGGCAAGCCCGTACACCCGGACATACTCCTGGTTTCCTGCAGGAGGTTCGGAATGGTAGAGGAACGGGAGCTGGTCGAAGGCGTTGGTGCTGACCCGAAACTGCGCGTCGCTCGACATCTTCCCAGAGGCCTCGGAGTTCTCATCGTGCATGAGCTGGGTGTAAGAGTAGGCACGGCCGCTCGATACAGCCTTCTCGATCGAGGGACCGTGCTTGGCCAAGACCTTGTGCAGAATCGTGTTGAGTTCCGGGTAGCGGGTGAAGGTGACGATCGGCTCGCCGTCGTGCTCCTCGTCCCGGTAGGTAACTGCGATCCCGCCTTTGATGTCCGTTCCGGGGAAGAGCTCGTCGCTGTTAGGGACGTAGTACGGCACGGTCAGGTGGGAGTCCGCGAGCATCTTCTCGTTCCAAGCCTTCGGCGTGAAACCCGCGTTGAAGAGGAAGCGTGCCGGGGTGATGAGTACGGCTTTCTTCCCTACCTCGTAGGCCGCATCCATGAATAAGTGGTAGACGGGAGTGTCACGCGTACCCCCGCCCTGGGCCTCTTCCTGGTAGGGCGGGTTACCGATGACAACATCGAACTTCTTGCTCATGTCAGTTACCTTCCGTCAGCATGTCGTCCACCATCTTCTGCCGCTCCTCCGAGGTCATCCGAGCTAGGTTCCCGACCCGGAAGTGACCGGAGCCTTCGATCCATGCCTTGCGCTTGGGAACACCGCCGGAGACAGCCTCTATGGTGATGCGGTGAAGGATCTCGTTGTGGCTCATCTCGAAGATCTGTGAGGTCAGGATGTGCCGCAGTCTCTTCTCCTGGTCTGGGAATGCCTCGGCAAGGCCGGTGTCGAGACGTCGCACGAGTTCCATCAGGAACAAGCCTGCAGTTGAGAACAAGTCAGCGAAGGTCTTGTCCGGGTCGGTGAAGATTCCGGGGTCCTCCTCCGCGAGGGTGTCGACCATCCTCTTGACCACGGGCTGCGGTGTGAACACCAGGGACGTCTTCTGCTGCGGAATGTAGGCGAAGATGTTCTCGGTCTGCACGTCGTCGAAGTAGTCGGCGAGCGCTTCCTTCTTGTCCAAGAACTCCTGGACGGCTTGGTCGAAGACCGTCTCGTCGAACATTCCCGGGATCCTCGTGACTGTTCCGTTCTCCTCGGTGACTTCCTGGCCGTCACGCAGGAGGCGGAACTCGGCTTCGCTGATGCCCGTGATCTCCTCGAACACGTGGTCGGGTGTGTAGTCGTCGAAGTTCGACAGACGGATGCCGCGATCCCCGTATGCCATGAGGAACATGGGAATCGTGCGGGCGAATCCGCGCAGGTGGGAGCGGGCGTCGTCCATAGTCTGGTCTGCGCGCTTCTGCTCCTTTTTGGTCTCTTCGCGAGTGACCACCTCGGGTACGATCTCTTCCATCGTCTTGTCGACGATGGCCATGACGTTCGCCTTGAGCGCCTCGTCCTGCTCCGCCTTCTTCGCTTCGACAGCTCGCGCCTCGGCCTCGGTGGCTGCGTTCTTCAGCTCGTCGTCGATGTGCTTGCTTGCGATGTTGTGCTCGGTGTACGCGCGCTCAATCTGGTCCTTCACTGCCTGTTCGGTGCGCTTGATGTCGCGCTGGACTTGGGTGGCCGTGAGTTCGTAGACCTTCATCAGCTCTTCGCGCTTGGAGAGGGTCTGCTCAGTCACAGCCTTGGCTATGTTTGTCGCCGCCGTGGCCGCCGGAGAGCCGGGCTCGGGGGTAGGGATGTCCTCGAGGCTGTAGACGGGTTTGCCGAGCTCGGCGACCTTGGGGCTGATAATGGTTTCCACGTCGACCTGGACGTGGCCGTCGGGGTCGGTGAGGGGCGGCGGTTGAGGGATCTCGAGGGGCTGCCCGTTGATGACCTTGCCCTGCTTGACGGTGGGAAGTTTGTCGAGGATCTTCTTGACGTGCTCGGAGTACCTGAAAATGCCGGCGACGTTCGCGAATAGTAGGTTCGATAAGAACCCTCGGCGCACGACTTCGCGGGCCTTGAACACTTGCGGAAACGTCAGGACCTGGGAGGCGTCGAGCTCGATCATCCTGCCCTCGGCGTCCTCGCCCAAAACCGGGAAGAAGTTCAGCAACGTGCGGATGTTCTCCTGCCGCACCCGCTGATCACCCGAGGGGTTCGGGTGCAGATTGTTGGCGAAGGCGTCGAAGATCGTCAGCGTGCGCTCGGGCGCGAAGTCGAAGATGTACGCGTTCTTCTTCTGGTACACGTGCCCGGCACGCTCGAAGGTGCAGGGGTTCTGTGCCCGAAACGCCGCCTGCATGTACTGGGCCGGAGAGGACAGGTTGGACAACATTATGACTGCGGTCCACTCGGGCACTGTGACGCCAGTGGTCAGCTGCCCGACCGACAGGGTGATGGTCTTGCCATCCGACTCCTCAGCCTCCGCGATCGCCGTGCGCACCTTATGGAGAGACTTGCCGACAACTGTCGGGTCGGCGTTGTCATCGGAACGACCGTCGCCGGCGGCCAAGATGACCGCGTAGTCCTTGAAAACGTCGTGGTTCTTGAGGAGCCTCTTCAGGGCCTTGGCAGACGCGACGCGGTTAAGCAGCCAGAAGGAGTGGCGGATCTCGTCGCGCAGCTCGGGGGTGGAGAACGGGTACTTATCGTTGGTCGCTAGGCAATCGAGGAACTTGATCACCTCAGCCTCGTGCTCGAAGAACCCGTTGTCCTTGGTTGCGAAGAACTCGTTGAGGTCGAACGTGTAGTCAATGTTCGCCTCGTCCTCGTCGATCGCGACGCCCTCGGCTAGACGGTCCGTGATCATGCGCGAGATCTGGTAGGTCAGCAGGTTGAGCGTCGGAAGCGCCGCATACGGGTTCTCTTGACCGTCATCTTGCCACTGCTGGCGGGCGGTCTGCTCGTCCTCATACGTCCAATTGAAGATCTGGTCCTGGTCGAACTTGCCGGAAGCCAACGCTCTGAATGGCGTGCCCGACAGGTGCAGCGTCCACTTGCGATTGATCTGGTCGAACGCGACGTCGGTCTTGCTCGTGTCGATACCCTCGTGGGCCTCGTCGATCACCAACAGGTCCCATTCGAACTGAGCGATATGCCTGAGTTTGTCGTGCGAGCCGCCGAAGTACTGAGACCCCTTGAGGTCCTGCAGCGAGAGGAACTCCACGATGCGCGGGTCATCTTCCTGATGGTTGAGTGAGAAGGTACGCCACTGCTCGCGGGTCATGGGCGAACGGCCGGCCAGTGAGGCCGACTCCGAGACGAACCGGTAGGTGGTCTGGTGGCCGATGAACCGCGTGAAGTCGTCGAACCAGGAGTTCGCGATCGCCGGGCGGTTGGTGACGATCAGGACGCGTCGGACGCCTAGGGTCCGCATCAGGTCATACGTGGTCAGCGTCTTGCCAAACCGCGGTTTTGCGTTCCACAGCACCTCGGCCTTACCGGCTTCGAAGGCGGACACTGCCTGTTCGACGGCCGCCTGCTGCTCGGGACGCAGGACGTAGTCGTCCTCCTCGCCGCCCTGCTGAAGGTCCGCAAAGTCCTGACCGACGAAGTCGTTGAAGTAGTCAAGCGACTCCTTCGGGGCGATTTTAAAGTGATGCCACTCCGTGCGCTTGGGCTGGGTCTCGCGCTCGACGCTTTGCCGGTGGAGGTAGGCGTGAAAGTCCTTGTCCGTGAAGCGCCCACCAGATTCAGACGTGAACAATGCTCGGCGCGACCAGACCTTCCTCTTCTCGACGGACAGCTGGGATGCCTGTTGTGCAATACGGGCGTCTGCGCTCTCCTGCTCCGTGTACCCGATCTTCTCCCAACCGTCGTACTTGGGGATGTCCGGTGTCGTCCACGAGTAGATCAGCGGAGTGATCTCGCGGAACGTGCTGATCTTCGGACTAGGCATCGGCTCTCACTTCCTCGTGGACCTTGTCGATCCGGCACATTTGATAGCTGTCATAGATGGTGAAGTCGAAGCAGGCGTCGTTGCGCAACGAGGCGAGCGTGAACGGCTCACGCTGCACTAGACCCGGTTCTCCCTCGATCCGGTTCCACCACGAGAACTGGATGTCCTGCCCCTCGGGGGTAAGACCGGTCAGGGTGTTGCCGCCGACGATGTTTGTGTCAATGAGGAACGCCGCCGCCCGGTGTAGGTCGGTGTCCGAACCGCAGGGAGTGCCTTGGGCCTGATGAAAGCCCAAGAACTCGGCGATCATGATCGCCTTCGCATCCTGATGGTTGTCCTCCAGCAGCTCGATACCGTAGATCGAGGCCAGAGCGAACAGTGACGCCTCCGGCCACTCCTCGACCGGGTACCGCTTCTCAATCGCGTGGAGCTTGCGACGCAGGATAGCGACCAGGAAGTTGCCGTCGCCCGCTGCAGGCTCAAGGAAGGTCTTGTCGACGAAGTCTCGGCCGGTTTCCAACTCCTCGCGGACCAAGTCGAGCATCCGGTTGACCATCTGACGCGGTGTGAAGACCTCGCCGTAGGTCTTCACACGATGGCGAGACTTCACAACCTGCTCCTCGACAATCGTCTCTGTCACCGTCACTGGTGCCTCCCGTGCTGCCGACGATGAGCAACGGTACCCGTCACGGCGGGGTCGTCGGCCCCCACGTCCAGCAAGTCCGCGGATCGGTCGTCTCGTGATGGCGTCACATGCACTCCAATTTCTGCTAGCTCCTCGGGCAATGGCTAGCTGGGAAACCAGCCGTAAGGTGTTGTTAGCACAGAGCCACCTGTCCTATATTACCGGCGAGATTTCGTGGTCAATCCCTACCGGCTCATGTCCTTCTGCAGGAGCTTCTAGACCTCAAGATGATCCTAATTGGACGCCACCTCGAGGTTCGGCGACACACCGTAATTCCCAATCAAAGACGTGGTCAATAGGGCATTACAGCACCAACACTGGAGGTCCTAATGTGCCGAAGGGCCGGTGCGGGCGGAGAGAGGATTTCCCCTCGGTTTATACACCAGTTGGGGGCCGGTGAATCGGGGCTGACTGAATGCCGGACGTACCCACTCTTGCGAACGAGCTCAGGACGGCATAGTGGCTCAACAAGACCTATACAAGAACATCATCAAGCTCGGACGGTAACTCAAACTCTTCATCTTCTCGCTTTTCACTTCCAAGTACAGGCTTCCCCATCGCCTCACCAATCAGTTGCAAAAGTCGCGATCGCCGGTCGTTGAAGAAGCCATGGAAATCATCAGACATCAACAAGCGAGTATCTATCTGATGAGAACTTATTGCCGCACAGGCTTCATCAAGAGAAATGTGAGCCTTAAGGGCAAGCTCAGGAACGTAACGACTCGGCGACTTCGCCGAAATGAATTTATTGGTAGCACTAGATATCGGTGTCTTATTGACAATGCTCTGGACCAACGCATCGTCAATGCCATGGTTATCACACCACTTCTGAGGGAATACGTGATGGATGTCAATGTTGAAGTCTTGGTAAGAGCCCTGATTGATGGTTTGGTTATTGACCCAGTCCTTGACGTCTCCCCGCATGGTTAGCGCATATATGCCCTTGTACGCGGCAGAGTTACGGGTTCTCAGCGTCAGTAGACGGTCCGGGTTGAATGATGCTCCGGCAACTGTTCCAGGCTCAGCCCCTCCATGTATCCAAGCCTCAACTTCCTCCAAGTCACGAGCGAAGCGGGTCTCGACTGCACCACCGTAGAGTTCACCAAGAACGCCGTTCCAATACCATCGCGCCAGCATTTTGGAGATACCCATCAGATCAGCATCCCCCCCTAAGGCCACTCGAAGAGCAGCCAAGGGAACAAGCTGTGTCCGGTAGGGGAGATCTTTCTGCCTGAAGATGAACTGATTGTTCAGGAATTGCCCGGACCAAATGAAAGCCTCTGTGAGGGGTTCAGCCCATTCTCTGTATTCCTCGAGTGTGAGGCGCAGGATATCTTTGCGCTTACAAGTAATTCCGGGCAACTTATCTCCATCGCCTGCATATGTCAGTCGCCGCTTGCGGCTAGCGAGCAAGCTGACAGCTTGGAGGAAGTCCGTGTTTTCCACCCCGTGTAGGACAGGTCGGGCGCTGACCATCCTCTTTTTGCGAGCCGTCCAATCGTCATTCAATCGAAAATCGGCACTTCCGGCTGCAAATGTCGCGGTCAAAAGCTCAAAAACATTTAGCGCCACTCCACCGGTATTGACCTTCTCAAATACAGTACACACAGCTTCACGAGAGGTTGTGTTTGAAAGCTCAATCACCGGGACCTTGTAATTCTGAAGTTGTTGCAGGGGCCCCTTCGCGAAATCGGTAAAGACTGACATTGAATCAGGCTTCAGCGCCACCAGCCGGAGCAAATACTGATGATAGTAGTCGTTGTCAAAAGTTCGGCTAAGGCGATAAACGCCGTGTTCAATCTCCTTGTCCAGCTCAGAGAAATCAGCCACTACGTCCCGACCAAAGTTTGACCGTAAGACCCTGTCCTCGGGGACAAAAAATATGGCGTCGTCTTCCATATCCCGTTCAGGATCGAGGGCTTCCGCTATCCGAATGTAGAACCAGCCGCGCATAAGCTTTCCTCGCGGATCACAAGTGTCAACGGGGGCACCGCTCATCAGCGATTGGTACAGCGAAGTCAGGCGCTGCTGTCCGTCCAATAGAAGGAATTGCGGCTTTGCGCTGACCGCGCCTACGCCGGACAGAGGTCGGATCGCGAAGTTAACTTCGTCCGAGCCCGTCTGAAGCGTCATGACCACACCGACCGGGAACCCTTTCGTGATACTCGCGAGCAGCCCGCGTATACGGTCTACGTCCCATTTCCAGGGACGCTGAAAATCTGGAAGCTGGATCTTGCCTGCCTCAATATCGCGCAGCAACTCTCGCAGATCGCGAATCGGACTATCAAACGACATAAGCTCCCCCGGATTGGCGCTGGGCGCCGGTGCGCCCACAACTAGCTGACAGCCTAACCGAAGAGGCTCCGTCACGGCGGACGCTTGCCTATCGCCATGCCGATGAGGTCGCCACGGCGCTAGAAGCCTGCCAGTCGCTTGTGCGCAGCTGGCAAATGGCGGCGGCTCAGGCACCACGTCAGTTAGTGAGTTGCCACAAACACCAGAGGAACTGCGCATGCAAGTTTAAAATGGGACGGAAGCATCCCGTCGCCCGGTTTTGCGGCCGCTCTGCGGGGCGCCAGCACCTTAAACGCAGCTGTCTCGCACCCAACTACCACACAGTTCTCCCTCAAATCCCTCTGTAGGTTATGTCGTCTGGCTGTGCCGAGTAAGTAAGGACGAGCTCCAGACGAAAACCTCGAATGCGTGCCGCATAAAGAGTTGGACACCAAAAGACACAACCTCTTCACGGGCATCGTTTCCTAGCGACGTCTTTCTAAATTTCGCTTAGCGCGGGGCGTGGCTCGCGAGGAACTCGTATACTTCGGTCTCGTCTACTCCGGGAAAGGCTCCGGGCGGGAGAGCCGCGAGCAGGTGGGAGTTGGCGCGGGCGCTGGGCCAGGCGTTGCCGGCCCATTGGGCGGCAAGGTCGGCGGGTGGGCGGCGGCAGCAGGATTCGTCAGGGCAGTTGGAAACGGAGCGTTCGGTGGTGTCACGGCCGCGGAACCACTTCACTTCCTTGTAGGGAATGCCGATGCTGAGCGAGTACTCTCCCGATGAGTGCCGCTCGGTGATGGCGGTGCACCAGAAGGTCCCGGCCTTGGTGTCGGTGTACTGGTTGAAGGCACGAAATTTGTCTGGGACGTCGAACACGGCCCGTGAGGTCCAGTTGCGGCAGACCGGCTGGCCTTCAATGGCGCCGGTGTGGTCGGCCGGGAAATTCACGCCGTCGTTCTCATAGGCCTTGTGGATGATCCCCGAGACGTGCACCTTCTGGAAGTGGCACGGGATCCCCAGATGGTGCGTGGCCAGGTTGGTGAAGCGGTGGGCTGCTGTCTCATACGAAACACTGAAGGCGTCCCGTAGGTCCTCGATGGCCAGTTCCTTGGAGGCCTTCGCTTTCTGCAGGAAGTCCACGGTGGCGTGCTCTGGCATCAGCAGCGCCGCGGCAAAGTAGTTCGTGTAGACGCGCTGGCGGAGGAAATCCGCGTAGTCGGTGGGCGTCTGGTGCCCTAGGACGTAATGCCCGACTGCCTGGAGCAGCACCGAGCGCGGGTCGTGTTCCGAGCGGTGGCCCTGGGTTAGGTAAATTCTGTTGTTCTTCAAATCCGTCACGGACCGGGTGGAATGCGGCAGATCGCTGACGTACTGCAGGCTGAAACCGAGGTGCTCGGCGATGTCCGCGGCCACGTGGTGTGACAGCGGACCGCCCTTGAACCCGACGGCCTTCAGGAGCTCCTGCGCCTGGGCTTCAATGTCCTCATAGTGGTTGTTCCGGGCGCGCATTTCCGCCCGGAGTTCGGTGTTGGCCCGGCGTGCTTCCTCCGGGGTGGCGGCCTGCTCATCCAGCCGGCGCTCCAGCTCATGCTGCAGACCCACCAACGACTCCAGCACGTCCATGGAAAGCCGCGAGCTAACGCGGACTTTCGGCAGCCCGAGCGACTCGTACAACGGCCCGCGCTGGTAGCGTTCCAGCTCGATCTCCAGAGCAGCACGGCGGCTGGGCGGCTCAGCCCCGAGCAGCTGGTCCATGCCCACGCCCAGCGCTTTGCCGAGCGCCTGCAGCATGCCGAGCTTGGGCTCGCGCTTGCCGTTTTCGATCAGCGACAGCTGCGACGGCGCGGCGCCCACGGCAGCACCGAGATCATCCAGGGTCATGCCCTGGGCCTTACGCAGGTGCCGCACCCGGCGACCCAGGCTGATGACGTCGACTTCGGGCTCTGAGGAGGCACCGTCGTCGTGCTTGGAGGGACGATTCCAACTGGTGGTTGCCATTTCTTGAGGATACGAGAAGAAGTGCAAATCTTTCCAGCATTTTTTATGGATTACCTGTTGTGACCTACGGAATAGTCGATTTCACGAAGAAGTTCGGATCTCGACAAGCTCGATCACCGAGTGGAGCGCGATCACCGGATTGACCACCGCTATCAAGGAGAACAGCAATGACTGCATCATTTGAGCCGGCCCCGATGAACGCTGAGGAAGCGGCCAAGGCCCTGGAGCTCGAGTGGGCTGCCGATTCCCGCTGGGAGGGCATCACTCGTGACTACACCGCAGCGGATGTCGTCCGCCTCCGCGGCCGGGTCCAGGAAGAGCACACGCTGGCCAAGCGCGGCGCACAGAAGCTGTGGAAGCAGCTCACCGAGGAAGCCGCCGAGGGCCGCTACACCAACGCACTCGGCGCGCTGACCGGCAACCAGGCGGTGCAGCAGGTCAAGGCCGGGCTGCGCGCCATCTACCTCTCCGGCTGGCAGGTGGCCGCGGACGCCAACCTCTCCGGCCACACCTACCCGGACCAGTCGCTGTATCCGGCCAACTCGGTACCGCAGGTGGTCCGCCGGATCAACAACGCGCTAATGCGGGCCGACCAGATCGAGTTCTCCGAGGGCATCCAGAGCGTTGAGGACTGGCTGGTGCCGATTGTGGCCGACGCCGAGGCCGGCTTCGGCGGGCCGCTGAACGCCTACGAGCTGATGAAGTCCATGATCGCCTCCGGCGCCGCCGGCGTGCACTGGGAGGACCAGCTGGCCTCGGAGAAGAAGTGCGGCCACCTGGGCGGCAAGGTGCTGATCCCCACCGCGCAGCACATCCGCACGCTGAACGCGGCCCGGCTGGCCGCCGACGTCGCCGGCACGCCGAGCGTGATCATCGCCCGGACCGACGCCGAGGCCGCCACGCTGATCACCTCCGACGTGGACGAGCGAGACCGCGAGTTCATCACCGGCGAGCGCACCCCGGAGGGCTTCTACAAGGTCCGCAACGGGATTGAGCCGTGCATCGCCCGGGCCAAGGCCTACGCCCCGTACTCGGACCTGATCTGGATGGAGACCGGCACCCCGGATCTGGAGCTGGCCCGCAAGTTCGCGGAGGCGGTCAAGGCCGAGTTCCCGGACCAGATGCTCTCCTACAACTGCTCGCCGTCCTTCAACTGGAAGAAGCACCTGGACGATGCCACCATCGCCAAGTTCCAGCGCGAGCTCGGCGCGATGGGCTTCACCTTCCAGTTCATTACCCTGGCCGGCTTCCACGCCCTGAACTACTCGATGTTCGACCTGGCCCACGGCTACGCCCGGGACGGGATGAGCGCCTACGTCGAACTGCAGGAGCGCGAGTTCGGCGCCGAAGACCGCGGCTACACCGCAACCAAGCACCAGCGCGAAGTGGGCACCGGCTACTTCGACACCATCTCCACTGCCCTCAACCCCAACGGCAGCACCCTGGCCCTGGTCGGCTCCACCGAAGAGGGCCAGTTCCACTAAATCTTTTCGCATCGAGGAGTCAGCAGGCGCCCTTCTCAGGGCTGGGAAGGGCGCCAGCTGAATAGTCGATGCACTTCTTGAGGAGTGAATGAGCGATGAACGATCCGATTACCTTGAACGGGATTACGTTGACGGCCACGCCGGTGTGCCGGCAGGAGGAAGTGCTGACGCCGCAGGCGCTGGAGTTCGTGGCCAAGCTGCACAAGGCCACCGCCGCCCGGCGGCGCGACCTGCTGGTGCAGCGGGAGAACCGGCGCAAGTCGATCGCCCGCGGCCACGACCCGAAGTTCCTGCCCGGCACCCGGCACATCCGCGAGGACTCCTCCTGGCGGGTCGCTCCCCCGGCGCCCGGGCTGGAGGACCGCCGGGTGGAGATCACCGGGCCGGTGGAGAAGAAGATGACCATCAACGCGCTGAACTCCGGCGCGAAGGTGTGGCTGGCGG
>NZ_JBNHHC010000033.1:0-61278 GCF_059091865.1 Arthrobacter sp. B0316-1-20
AGGTTCAGGGACGGCGGAGCTCTGCGGAGCCGGCACTGGACCCAACAGCCGGCCGCGCCAGCGGACGCCCACCAGGGCGTAGCGCAGCGAAGACCCAGGGCTTTTAGGGGCCGGGTTATGCCCATTGGCGGGCAGGTGGAGCCCTCCGCCACAGCTCAAAGCTGTCCCCACTGGGTATAACCCGGGTCCTCGAAGCGGTTATTTACGGCATTCTTTCTTCCGCGGGATGGGTCACCGATGCCGGATCCAGCTCCGGTCGGGCACTTGGGCGCAGTCCGTTATTCAGAACCGTAGGTATTCCCGCAAGTGGGTACGGCTGCACCAGCAATCATGGACGGACCAGCAGGTTCTTGTGAGGCTGGCGCCAGCCGTCGGCCAGCTCCTCGCTTGCGTCATAGTCATCTGCGGTCAGCTTGGCCCCTACACCCATGCCTCCAAGTTGGACAGGGCCCAGGGCGGGGTTGCCCCTGCAACTGGAGGACATCTGTTCTCCCTCCAGGTGATGGACTACAACCAGGCACACCCCGTCGGCCGGCAGTTTCTGTGAATCCGTTGGGTTTGGCCGTGCGGCATAGAGCGCGTATTCGCTCTCCTCCACCAGCAACCGTGTGCTGTCCGGTGCGATGCCCAGGTTTTCGGCTGCTTCTGCATCACCGGGGAAGGTATCAGCCGAACCAGCCGGAGCTTCCAGAGCAGATATTCCGGACTTTGGATCATTGCTGCAGCCGGCCAACGCCAGCAGTACGACAGCGCCGGCTGCCAGTTTGGTCAAAGTACGCATCATGTCCCTGTCTTGATCATTACCGCTTCACTGTGTACTTGGCGCCGAGGTTATCTGCGAGAGCTTCCAACTTCGTGTTTCTTTCGGGGTCCTTCACCCCGGGCGCGACTTCCGCCACGTCGGCGACAAACCAGTTGGGGCCCTCTACGAGGTAGACAGCCCCGGGGTTACCAGCTGCACTGACGTAGAGCTCGTATACGTTGCCGTAGGCTTCCTGGCTCTCAAACCAGAGAACTTCAACCGTCTCCGTGCACATCACCGCTTCCCCGGTAGGTACACCTGCTTGGGGGATTTTGGCCGGGGGGTCATCTACGTCATCCGCGCAGTCCAGCACGGCGTCGACTGCTTGGTACGTATCATCCAGCGATGTGAACTCCCGCGGTTCCTGACCTGCACCACTTGTGGCACCGCAGGCGGTAACCGAGCCAAGAAGCCCGAGCACCGTCGCCAAGGGTAGGAGCTGCCTTGCGTGTTTATTCACGTATCTTTCCCTCCATTTGTACAGCGTTTGTCTCACGCTAACCGCGCGACAGCAGACGAAGGAGAGTTCTGACGTTGCGAAGCAATAACTTCTGACTGGTTTCTACGGGCTACTACCCACCGACCGAGGGGCCACCGATTTCGGATCCAGTTCCGGCCTGGCTCTCAGGAAGCGTACGGCGTGGCGGAAGGATGTTCCGGTCATCGCGGTGTCGGCGGAGACTTCGATGACGAGCGGTTCCACCAGGGTCAGCTCGGTTTCGCCGGCGTCGGCGTTGAACCGGTCCAGGATGGTGGATTTCACCCGGCGCGGCCAGGGATGCTTCGGGCCGGCTGGCTGGAGCTGGGCGCCCAGCTGCTTCGCGGCTGTCGCTTTCAACGGCGCAGAGCGCCCGACAATGCGCAGTTTCCCTTTGACGGGGAGCCCGACGACGATTGCCTGGGGTCGGCTGATCGAGCCGATGACCGCAGCGCAGATAACGTCCACGGTGTCGCGGCTTTTGATTTTTTGCCACCGGCGCTGGCCGCCCGCATACGGTTCGCCGGCGGCCTTCACGACAAGGCCTTCCAGGCCCGCGGCGGGCAGTTCCTCGAACCATGTCGCCGCTGTGTCGAAGTCGCTGGTGCCCGGCGACAGTTCGAGGGGGGTTGTGTCCCAGTCTTTGGCAAGTTCCTCCAGCAGCCGCCGTCGGACCCGGAATGCCTCGCCCCGGAGGTCGTGTCCTGCGATGGCGAGCAGGTCGAATGCGACGAAGTGGGCCGGCACTTGGCGGGCCAGACCTGGCATGGCCTTCGCCGAGGTGCTTAGGCGCTGCTGCAGCGCAGAGAAGTCCAGGCGGTCCTCGGACCAGATCACGGCTTCTCCGTCGAGCAGGCATCCAGGCGGCAGCAGTTCTGCCGCTGCATTGATGAGGTCCGGGAAGTACCGTGAGAGGTTCTTGCCCTGCCGTGACCAGATGGAGGTCTCATCCCCGTCGCGGGCGATGACTGCGCGATACGTTGACTGAACTCTTTCTGCGCCCTCGGCGTGTTCATCCGGCTCGCGTGAGATGCGCATGTCAGCGTAAGTGGCATGGGGCAGACACATCGTGGAGTCGGCAGGGTTGCGGAGTTCGACAGCGGCGTACCGTACCGGGTGCTGTTCCCCAACGAGGAGCACTTCGAATCCACGCTTTTCCTGCGCGAGAAGCTCGCATCCGACAGTCCGCCTTCGACGTTGCGTAGTTACGCATACGACCTCTTGCGCTGGCTCCGATTCTTAGACGACAGGTTCGTCCCCTGGCAGAAGGCGGAGCGGACCGATGTGCGCGCGCTCGTCGAGCACATGCGTGCCGCTCCGACTGCTAACGCGATTCGACGCAAGCTGAAGCCTCAGCAAATCAACGGCATAACGCACAAGAGCGCACCAGCCATGACGTTCGCTCCGCGGACAATTAACCATCAGCTCAGCGTGCTCAGCGATTTCTACGAGTTCGCCATCGAAGCGGACCTGGGCCCGATAGTGAATCCCGTGCCGGCGGGCAGGTCTCGGCGAGAGCGACGCCATGACGGTCACCACAATCCCATGTACGACTTCTCTCCGCGCAAGCGTGCCGTCTACCGGCAGAAGGAGCCGAAGCCCACTTGGCGCGGGATCGATCCCCGACGAGCCAATGGATCGGATCTTTGATGCTCTGAAGAGCAACCGAGATCGTGCGCTGATGTCGTTCTGGTTGTCCAGTGGAGTTCGCGCACGAGAACTCTTGGGATTGGTTCACGGGCGCGACTACGACTTCGGCGCAATGACGATCACGGTCGAGTCAAAGGGATCGCGCGCACGTGAGGTCGTTCCCGCCAGTCCCGATGCGTTCGTCTGGTTGGGGCTTTACATGCTCGAAGGCCAACCCGCCGGTCCCGGAGATCCAGTGTGGTGGACGCTGCACGGCTCACCGCGAAGGCGCCTGAATTATCACGCCGCGCGTGCCATGTTCGGCCGCGCGCAGAAGGCGCTGGGATCGAACTGGACAATGCACGACCTTCGCCATACCGCCGCTGAACGCTTTCTCTCGGACGAGAGCTTCTCGCTCGTGGACGTGCAAACCATCCTTCGCCACGCCAACATCAGCACGACTACGATCTACACCCAACCCAGGATGGAGGACCTCGTGGCCAAAGCGCTGGAATTCTACGCCCGGCCGAAAGCCCCTTCGCCGACCGTCGAACCTGCGTACGATGACTCTGCCGTCCGCGAGTTGCTGGGCCTGAGTTGATGAATGAGCTTCGGAAATCCGATATCCAACGAAGACATCTCTCAGCCTCCAAACAAGGGCTGACGATGCCGGCTCTAGGGCCAGGAATGCAGGAAGAACCGCTGCTTTCGAAACGCGTCGGAGATCCCTCGCACTTCGGAGCGCGATGGTTCCGCCAGACCCGGCTGTGGATGAGAACGGACGCACGCGCCCCATCTGGGGCTACGACCGCGGGATCGCCGCACCACCCGTTCCCGACGACTCTCCCACCGCGCGAGCACAGCGAATGAGCGTGGAGGACACGCTCGCACACGTGTGCACCGTGCTCGGGGAGGGCATGCGCACGACGAAACACGAGGCTCGACGCCGTCGATCCATAGTCGCTTTGCTCCGATGGCTCGATGCTTTCCCCGGCGACAGCTGGGAAGAGCGATGGCTTCTGAGCGGTTTGGACGCAGCCCCGCAGACGTGGATGAACACCGTCGAAGCTGAAGCCGACCTGGCTGGCCTTGCGCTGACCAGTGGACTAAATGCGCTCTTGCTGGCCAGAGTTATCCGGCCGTCCTATTCGTGGCAGCTGTCGGCCGCTTATCACAACAGGAACCCCGCGCTGTTCCTAGAGACTCACGAGCCGGCCGCGACCGAGCGTCTCCGATCGTTGCCTGCGTACAAGGCAGCTAACACGCTGGCTCAGCGCAACGCAGAAATGTGCATCGCCCGTGTCGGTAGCGAGTACGAAGTGGACGGCTGGACGCTCGAACGGTTGAACCCGCCGATTCCGAAGGGGGCGCCCCCACGTGCCGGCGTGTGGGCGAAGCTTATCGCCGTCGCCCCCGGCGTGAGACCACCCCGACTGGAAAACGACCGTCTGAACGTCAAACGCATTGAGGAGAACAGCTTCTGGGCTTGGGCTGTGACCGAGACGCTTGCGGAAACCGGGTTGCGCATCGAGGAACTCACTGAGCTTTCGCAGCTGTCTTTCCGTCAGTATGTGCCGTCGACGACCAACACCATCGTCCCTCTCCTGCACGTCGTCCCGTCCAAGACAGACACGGAGCGGCTACTCCCGATGAGCCCAGAGCTCGTGAAGGTACTCGTGGAGGTTCAACGCCGAGCAAAGGGCGGCTCGACTATTGTCCCGCTGTCTGTGCGATACGACACAGACGACAAGGTCTTCAGCGATCCCTTGCCTCATCTTTTCGCACGCCCGGTCGGCGCGCGTCAGGAGGTCGTTTCGAAGGCGTACGTGCGTGCACGCCTCCTGGAGATCGCCGACCATGCTGGCATCGTCGATGCGGGCCAAAAGGTGATGCTCACGCCACACGACTTCCGACGGCTTTTCAGTACCGAGCTAGTGGCGAGTGGACTCCCGCTTCATATCACAAGCAAGTTGCTTGGCCACCTCAATCTACAGACGACGCGCGGGTACACCGCGGTTTTACCTGAACATGTGCTCCAAGCGCATCAGGCGTTCGTTGAGCGCCGTCGGACGATGAGGCCCTATGGAGAAAATCGCGAAGCAACCGAAAAGGAGTGGGCAGACTTCGAGAACCACTTCCTGCTGCGCAAGGTCGCGCTGGGCGACTGCCGGCGCCCATTCGCCACGCCGTGCATCCATGAAAACGCCTGTGCGAAGTGTCGCTTCCTCGACGTCGATCCCTACGGACTCGGGAGGCTTGAGATCATGGAAACCAACGCGGAGGAGCGTCTGGTCGAGGCTCGCGGGCACGTCTGGCTGGGGGAAGTAGCTGCGCTTGAAGAAAGCCTCGTCCACATTCGGCGACGCAAACAGGAGGCGGAGGCGAAGCTCGAGAAGATCGAAGCGGGTGCGGGTGATCTCATTTGACGCGAGGGCCTGGATGTATTCGTCCACCCCGCGAAGATGTCTTCATGGACCTTCCAGTGATGCCGCCATCGAAGCCGATGCTTGCGAAGGCAACATCGGACATTCCGGACCTCGGCCATACAGAACCCAAATGGGACGGCTTCAGAACGATAGTTTTCCGCGACGGCGACGAAGTCGTCTTGGGCAGCCGCAACGAGAAACCGATGACGAGGTACTTCCCCGAGGTGATTGAGGCGCTTAATACGACCAACTTGAGCAGCCGGTCGACTTCCGGCTGACGGACATCCTCAGCGGTGGGATCTGAACCTATCGCACGTCGTCGAGGACGGGCGGCTGATCACCGGACAGAACCCGAGGAGTGAACCCGACGTCGCGGAAGCGGTCGTGAAGGCGCTGAACGCGACCACCGATCAGCCCTGATGTTGTCCAGGCGCAACCCAGCGGCGTGGAGGCATCTGGCTCTCTGGCGTGTCAATCCCGCTTGAATATGTCAGCCTGTTTGGAGCCCACTAGGACGGACCGAACGGTACCCACCTGACGACATGCCGGATCTAATGACGGTTGATTGGCCTCCTGCCGTTGATCCCACTCTCGATGATGTCAGAGAGACAAGTGCACGTCGGCGTCGGCGTCACTCGGGGCGAAGTAGACAAGGTGATCGCCGAGGGCTTCCTTGAGGATGGGAATGAAGCCGAAGGACTCCCAGTAGGAGCGCAGATCCGCCTGGGCGGGCCTCATGCTCCGGCGTCCCTTCAGGAACGAGCGCAGCGTCGAGGGCGCATAGGCCTCTCAAACACCTTGCCCATACCACCGTGGCGCAGCAGGGCCATGCCATCGATCGAATCCGCCACGGCGACCACCCCGTCCCCAGCGGCACGCTCAGTCATACGTCCGCCAGGTCCCGCACCCCGCGCCCTCGGCCACGCGTATCACCGGGACCAGCCCGACAGCGGACACGAGGGTGCTCTCGTCGAAGGAAACCGTCACGGAGGGTCGGGTATAGGAAACGTACATCTGTGAGATGCCCTCTCATTGCGGTGGAACAGGACCTTAAATAAGTTCTATTCTTCCCGCTCGGACAGGCATTTTATGTCTGGGCTACCGGGCAGACCCGGACTTTAATCGGTGGATCGGGGTGTCTCTCCGGCCGGTCCATGACCGATGTGCTTGATGCGCTCTGGCTCGGCAAGGCGCAGAACGGCACACGCTCCGGCCCAGCTTCCTTTCCCCCCGGTCCCGATCGGCCGGCTGCGGGACCTGACCCGGTGACGGGCCGACCTGACCGGGGTCCGCAGGGCAGAGAAAAACGGAGTCGAGAAGCTCCTCGTGAATGTGTATCAAGTTCTCCGCCATAGCCGCCGATATCTTCAGTGTCTCCAGAGGGGACATGATGGCTGCACTCCGACCGCAATCCCAAAATGCTCGCGCAGCTGGCCCGGTCACGGCGACCGTTGCATGCTCAGCATCCAGGACAGGTCCGCGGCCGACGCGGCCAAAGCCGACACCCTTCCTCGGCAAACCCTGGTGACGCCTGCGGCCCGGCGCAGAACGCGCCTCGTCACTGGCTCGTCGCCACCCTCAAGAGGCTCATTGGCCAGATGGAACCTCTTGCCCCTGGGCGGACACTTAACGGTATGGACCACTACAGCGCAGCCATGAGGGACAGCGATATCTGGCCGGATGTCCTCAACGGGAACGGGGAGTCGTTTGGTTTCCTGTTCGTCCGCCATCGAGACCGCGTATTTGGACACAGCCTCAGGCTGGTCAGGACCGTACCCGAAGCCGAGGACGTGACGGCGATGGTTTTCCTCGAAACATGGCGGCTGAGGGCAAAGGTTCGACTGGTTAACGGTTCGATGCTTGGCTGGCTTCTGTTGACGACGAACAATGTCGCCAGAAACCAGATCCGGTCCACCTTGCGCTACCAGAAGCTGATTCGAAGGCTTCCGGCGCCACAACCCGAACCCGACCACAGCGAAGCGGTTCTTGAGGCGACCGATGCCGCCGCACGAAGCGCAGCGCTCCTGCAAGCCTTCCGTGCCCTGAACGCCAAGAGCAGGGAAATCCTCACCCTGTGTGTCCTGGAGGCAATGCCAGAGTCAGAAGTCAGCGAGCTCCTGCGCATCCCACCAGGCACCGTCAAATCGCGGCTCTCCCGCGCGAAAACAGCCCTCGCCACCGCACTCGGCAACAGTCAGGAACCAACCAAGACATCCTCACCAACTCCCACGGAGGAAACACCATGACCACCCCGGCTCCGAAGCCGCAATTCAGCGAGCGGCGCAGTGCTGCCATCCATGACCTGCTCGTCAGTACGTCCACGACAGGGACTGAGGAAAACCGGCACTTCCAGAACACTCAGCGAGCATGGACGCTGGTTCCTGCCGTTCTCTTGGCTCTCGCCCTCACGGCAGGCACAGTGGCAGTCATCCAATCTTACGTGACTGACAAGAACAGCGTGCTTTGTTTTGCCCGGGCAGAATTGAAGGGGGGGTGGTTTCCAGGGACCACGGCCATCGTGGGCCAGTCAAGCCTGACCGAGAGCACCGTCCCCATCGAAGACGCCCTGGCACTGTGCTCCGATTTATGGGCACATCATGTCCTGGATGCGGACATCCCTGATGGCTATACGGCCCCGGATGAGGACGATCCCGACGGCTCGTATCCGGTGCCCAACCCCTTGAGCGTCTGCGTCATGCCGGACGGCAGGGCCGCCGTGATTCCCGGTTCCGCGGAGGTTTGTACCGAACTGGGACTCGCTGTGAAGGCTGAATAGGCTCTGATTGCGGCCGCAGATCCACGGCCGGCACTGTGCGATGTTGTGCCCGGGCGCGGATTCCTATCGTCGGGTAGGAGGCAGTGGTCGGCCCCGCTGCCGGCGGTGTCCCGGTAGATGGCGTTGTTTTTGCAGCGCTATTTGGCGGTTCTCAGGCGCGAGTGAGGTGCGCGGTGTAGGTGTCCATTCCAATCCATACTTCGGGTTCCGCCACGATGGCAGGCCGAAGATTCATCAGTATCGCGGCTCCCCCGCGGGGATGAATTTTTCTGGCTCCCGGGTGGAATCGGGCGGCGGCAGGGCCATGCGGCGGCGTATAGCGTGGCGGGTATGGACCAAATTCTGAGATTCTTACGGCGCTGATGCGCCCCCTTGGCGGCTCTGATGTTCTGTGTCCTGGTGGACGGGCCGTCATTGGGGCCTCTACGGTTACTTCCTGGCCGAGCAGGGTCGGCTTCCGGTCATCGTTCTCGTCTCGGTGGCCATAGCCCTAGCGGGTCGCTGGGCTGCGGCTCCCCTTAGGGCGACGGCGGTGCTGCTGGTTCTGCAGCTGGCCCATGTTTTGGATCCGGTGCGCACAACGCCGTGGCAGGTCTACATCGGAGTTTTGCGCTTTGGGTCGCTGTTCAGTGAAGGTAGCCATCCCACTTGGGCTCGTACCAGGCGCCGCCGGGCAGAGCCCCGGGATCTGGGATCTTTTCCACGGCATGGGCCAGGGCGACCACCACAGGCGGTCGCAGATTCACCGGCAGCCCGGCATCCATGCAGCCCACGATACAAGGAACGCCTTGGACTCATTGGGCGGGGCGAGACGCTGGAATCTTTGGTTCGGGCACTTCGCTTAATTCGAATATGTGTTCTATTTTTAAGGGATGGATCGGGAGTCGCTGGCGAAGCTGGCGGCCCGTTACACCAGGCGGGCCGAGCCGGTGTCGCTGACTCCGGAGGAACTGGATTTCGAGCACTGCAAGGTCACCCGGGTGGTGCCGGGTGTGCCGGTGTGGGCGTGGATCCGGTTCCCGGGTGCGGCCGAGCTGGTCGCCGGTGAGGCCTTCGGGTGGACGTCGCGGGCGGTACAGGTCACCTGGACGGACGCAGGGGTCCGCCGGGTGACCTGGGTCTGGGCGTCCGCGGTGCGGCGGCGGAACGATCAGGTACGAAAGACATCTTTGGGAGACAGGACGGCACAGACCAGTGACAGCGGTACAGGAACAACTAGGCCAGAGAGCGCTCAATGAGCCGGTCGAAATCCGGTTCACACCCCAAGGGGTGCCGCTGGCCGTGCGCTGGCGGGGCCGGCTTTGGCCGGTAGCGGCTGAACCACTGCGCTGGTTCAGCCGCTGGAATTGGTGGGAATCAAACCTGCGGGCTGGACGTGGTCAGGGCAATATTGTCGACGTCGAATTCTGGCGGCTGCAGGTGCGCGCCACCTCGACGTCGCCTCTGCGGACGTTGGAGGTCCGCAAACACCCGGGCTGGGAAGGCTGGTATCTCGTCCACCTCTCCGACGAAGCCTAAGACTCAAAGACCCGCACAGAGCAGCCCTCCGCTTGTTTTCGCGGCCAAAAGGCACCCGATACCAAGCCTGCCGTCTCGAGGCCGGAAACTTGGTCTTGCCTATGGGTTGCACGCTAGATTCCTAAGCGCATCTCCCACTCCGCCAGCTGGCTAAGACAGTGTGTGGGCGTAAACGTCGACTGCGGTGAGGTGATCCGTTTTGTACAAGCCGGTGGGCACTCAGGTACGGGAAGCGGCCAGGAGCGGGCCGCTTCCCGTAGGTCCGAATTGGCTGTGGACTTCCTTCTTAGCCGTCGCCGGGCTTGCGCGGTTTCAGTCCGAGGCTTGCAGCTAACTCTTCCTCTGTCGTCCCTCTTAGGTCATCGGTTCTGGCGAGAAGGAGATCTATAGCCAGCCGAAGAAGAGTGTTGTCTGTAATTCGCTCGCCCGTTGTTGTCCCGTCGGGAAGGCGGCGGGCTGTGTTCAGTCGTCGAGTCAACAAGGTTAGTTCGTCCGCTTGTTCGGCGTACACGCGAGCTTCACGACGTTTAAATTTCAAATACTTCGGAACTCTGTTAGTCACAGGGTCTGGTGTTGTACTAATTACGGACTGGGCGGCAACTGTCGCAGATTGCAACGACTTGACTTCTTCGGGCACGGGTTTTGGGGCTACCGGCTCAGTCCGGTTAGAACGAATGAGTTGCCTTACTTCGCTCTTGGGTGCCGCTGCCTTAGGTGTCAGACCGCTAAGAGTCCGGCGCGTGGGTGCACTCAACGGGTGGCCTCCCCTGTCGCAACTGGGGCTTCTGAAGTTGCCACACCTTCATTGGCAGTGATCCGGGCGACGATCTCCTCTCCGAGAGCTTGGAAATCTTCGGCAACGCCGACAGCACTTTTTGATCTGGGGCCGTCGTGCTGAACGTTGTTACGGCGCAACTCCCACCACTTTGGTGCAGACAGAACCGCTTCTTCGAGTTCGAAAGCCAGCAGCCCTCTCTCACGGCTCTCTTGCGCTGCCGCCTCTGCATGTCTAATTGACGTAGTGAAAATCGGCGCCCCCTCCCCCAGGTCGTTTAGCACAGCTTCTCGAGCGGCCTCGGATACTCGCTTAGCTGAGCGGTTGACGCCGAACAGCACGACACCCAGAAGGTCAATGTCCGGATTAATCTCCACGACTGCGTCCAGCCGGCGCGCGACATCTCTGAGTCCCTTGCGCGAGGAAGCATCAGTCTTCACCGGGATCAATGCCCAGCGGGCCGCTGCTAAAGCCGCTTGCTGAAGCGTCTCTTGGCCCGGCGGACAGTCGATGAAGATCAAGTCGTAGTCAGGTGCCGCTGGCGCAAGGGCTGCAGCCAATGCGGCCTTGGCGCCTTGCGGATCCTTTTGCGCCTTCATGGTGAGACCGGCTGCTGCCATATCTAGGTGCGAGCCACCGACTAACACGTCGAGATTCTCCCTGATGCCCACGACGGGTTTGAGTGCGCTACCGAATGCCAGTGTCTGGGCAAGCCCCAGCCCGTCATCGTTGACGTCACTCGCCGTGTAGCCCAGTTCCTCAGCCAAATTGCCCTGGGGATCCATATCCACCAACAAAACCCTGTAGCCGCTTGCGGCAAGCATGCCACCGATGTTGGCGGTGATCGTTGTCTTTCCTACACCTCCTTTGCCGTTAACGACGGCAACCACTCGCTCCAGTCCCTGTGTCATATGCGCTCCCTTCCTTCTTTGGCCATCTTCGCGCCCGAACTATCACAAAGCCGGGAGGCGCGCCGTAACTCTGTAAGTCCGTGACTCCAGCACTCTGTTAGTTCCGGAGTCAACCGCCCTCCCTCATATCCTGCGAAGGACTTGACGCTCCACAAGGGCAGTTGAGGCTGAGTATTTGACTAACAGAGTTACAGAGAGAAGCAGTTTCACCCGCGAGCCCCGGCCGAGAACTGGATTACTGCACCGATTCCGCCCTCCTGATACTCCGTGAGTCTCAGACTCTGTTAGTCCCGTACTCACAATCAGCGGACGCATGACCGCTGGGTCCTGCCCCACAAAGTCAGTTGAGCCGTATGTTTGACTACAGAGTTACAGAGACAAGCAGTTTCCCAAGTCCCAAAGTCTGTAGCTCTGTTACACCGTTACTCTGTTAGCCCCAAGACTTACCCAAGTGCGGCCCGAGCCATGAGAACAACTCACACCGCTAAACTCACAGACTCACAGAGCTCTGTATGGTTGTGCAACGGGAAATCTGCTGGACTGCTGCAGTCACTTATCGCTATTTCCTCGTGGCGCGACATTAACCAACCTGTACGGACCGGGGGAGTCAATCGAACGGCGTTGATGGGCAAGAAGCGAAAGCGAGCCTCGGTCACATGCACCTCCAACAGACTGACGGACTAACAGAGTTACATACTCTTTCCACTCGGTAGTCACCGCCATCTGCACCCAAGGCCCGCCATTGAGTACAGGTCATGGGGGGCCCTGCCTCCGCGGTCAGACAGACGGCCCCGTCGCCAGGAATACCGCAGGCCAAAGCCCAATCATCGCGGTGCACCAGCTCAACTCTGGGACTACAGAGTTAAGACGCTCGCCTGTAGACCACGTCCACTAGTGATTGTTCTTCTGGGGGTCCGTCGTCCCAATATGGGTAGTCGTCTAGTGCCAGCGCCAAAAGTGGCTCCTTGGAGAGTATGCGTTTAGCCAACCATTGGTGCCATATTGCTCGTTCAGTGCGGTAACGCTTGCGCTGGGCTGCAATGCTCTCCAAGACTCCGAAGCGTTCAGCCAGTGCCCGGAGACTTGTCGCTTCTACGAATTTCCAGCCCTCGTGAGTGCGTTGGATCATTTTCCACGCGGCCAGGATTTCCAGTGCTTGAGCGGTGGCTCTGGGGGAGAGGCCGCTGCATCGCGCGATATCGGCTGTAGTGAGGGGGATATCGCTTTGCTCGATGGTCTCGTAGACAAAGGCGCTGACAACACCGAGTTCGCGGAAAACGGGGCGGAGTGCGTGCAGTTTCCCTGGCTTCCAGGCTTTACGCTCGGCACTTTCTCTGAACTCGTCTGGGATGACGAGTTCGTAGAGGTCCGCATGCACGCCGCGTGCTTCGTTCGCGAGCCGAATCAGGCGATGCTCTCCAGTGCCTAGTTCACGCAATTGCCTGGCAACTGTGGTCTCGTGTGTGCCCGTGGCCAGTGCAAGTGACCTCACACCGAACTCAATGAAGCGGCTGCCGGCCTTGCTGGCTGCTTCGCCCATCGCCCGGAGCAGCATCCGCATTCCAAGCCCTGCCCTGGAACCGATCAGGGAACGTTCGTAGGTTGCCAGCGCGTTGCGCCAGGTGAGCAGGTATTGGTATTCAGCGGGGGACTTCGGTTGCGGCAGCAGGGTAAGTACAGGGGGGTGTGTATTTGGCGGGCTTGTGTAGCTTTTATGCCGGTTGTTATTCCCTTCATCGCGGACTTCATGTTTTTTGGTGAAGCTTTGGACGTAGGTGACGGCCTTTTGCCAGTCCCGGTGCAAGGCCTTGCTGCGGTGGGTGGGGGAGTACCGGGAGTAGAACGCGACCATGCCAGCCCAGGTGTTTTGGTGCATCAGACGCTGAACATCCGTCAGGGACCAGCCGGCCGCTACCGCGGACGCCAGTACGCCTTGGCGGGCCTCCGACGGGCTGGAGTACCGGCTGGTGTCGTAATTGCCGCTGCGGGCAATAAACTCCTTGGCTTGGGGCAGTGCCCGGGGTCCGCCGGAGCGGGGCAGGGTTTCCGCGGGTTCCAGCAGCTCCAAAGGCTGGCTCCGGCGCTGCCTGACAGTGTCCAACTCATCGCGCAGGTCCTGGCGCAGGTGCTCCCACGCCGGCCACTTGTTGCGCCGGGCCTTGGCGACGTCGTAGGCAGTGTTCAGGCTCATCGTGAGCCTCTGGTAACCGCCTTTTTTCCAGACACTTCCGGGTACCCGGATGGCTCCGGTGGCGGCGTTTTCGTGCGGACCGGGGTCGATGCTGGTAAACCGCTTGGACAGGGCCTGAACGAATTCCTTGGCGTCAGTGAACACCACGGCAAAAGCCAGAGGGATGTACAGGTGGCGTCCGCCGCTGGGGGACTGGTCTTCGATCCAGCGCACGTCGTTGGCCGAGAACCAGGTACGCAGCCTGCGGTAGTCGTCGTCGACTTTGTTCTGGCCGCCGCGGCTGACGTCCAAGTCCAAGCAAAGGGTACGAACCATTCCGTCCCGGCCGCAGGTCCGCACCGCTGCCGGGAATGAGGGGAGGGCTTCGGACAGGGCGCGTTCGCCACTGTTTCTGTAGGTCTTGCCGCCGTCCTTGGACAGTCGCATGTACGGGCCGGAGGCGATCAGCGGTGCAAGGGCTCGCCACTCTGCCGCGGCCAGGTCCCGGTCTGAGGAAGCCGATGGGGAGCCCGTTTTCGACGCGCCGGGCGGCGTGGTCGGCAGGGCATCACTCGTTGCAAATGCGCGTGCGTGTATGATGGACTCAATTCCATATGGAAGAGGGCATGAAAATACCCGGTTCTGTATGAAGCTTGCTGTTGAAGAATCTTGGCGGAAACGCAACAGTGAGCTTGGATAACTTCATTTAGAAGGCCCGCTTCGTGCGGGCCTTCTTCTTTTAACTGGCCCGGCTGATAGGCAGAGCCTCCTGACCGTGCAGTGAATCGAGATCGATGGACATCAGGTGTTCGTGCATGACCCGGGCAACGTAATCGCTGACCGTACTGCCTTCAGCCTCGGCGACGCTGCGGAGCTTGTCAGCGTCGGGTACCGGCATTCGGGCTCCAATAAGGTGGCGTTCGCCTTTGCTACGACGCCCGCCGCGACGGTTTCCTGAGATAGCCATGTGGCAATTCAATCGGTTACTGTAACCGATTGACGTGAAGCTGTTCGGCGTGTCGGGAAACACTTGGTTGATCCTCAAACCACTGCTCGAGCTGCCGCCGACGAACTCCGCTCGTCGAGTACGGTGTCCACTTGATAGAGCCAGGGCTTGGTCGGAGCTGGCCGGGGCGCTTTGGCTGCTGCAACTGCACCTAGTGGCGGGGTTTCGCGGGTAGTTGTAGCTGGCGGGGCGGGCAGCGCCGTTCGTACCGCATCATGCTTGATTCCGGGCATGTTTCCTTCCTTGTGCTAAACATGGTCATTGGATTGCTCGGGGATTGGGCAGTTATGTCTAGGCCTTCCACGAGCGGGGATGCCGTCCTATAAGAGTGTACTCACACATGCGTGACTCATGTGTGAAAGTTCGTGTAGTGGAGATGTAGTGCGCAGAAGTAGGGATGGGTTCGCAGAGGTCGGCCTGCCACGCCGAATGCCACAGGCCACTGTTGAGCAGCTGCAACTTGCGGGCCAGGTATCTTTTGACCAGCTGCTTGCCTCAGTTGAAGCCGTGCATGGCAAACCTATTACTGTTCGGATAGTGCCAGAGTCCGCCATACCTGGCCTTTCCGGACTTTGGCTCGAAACAGATGTCAAGTCCCACATCCTGGTTCCTGAAGATCACTCGGACCTGCACCGAATGCACGTGATCTGCCATGAGTTTGGCCATATCCTGCTCGACCACGAGGGGTGCGACGGGCTCGCCGCTTCCATGCCGTCGGTCTTCAGCCATGTGGGGCAGAAGAAAGGCATCAAACGGATGCTTGCCCGATCCCCGCAATGGAACGACACGGAAAAGGCCGCCGAGGAAGTCGCCTACCTGCTATCTCGAATAGTGCTGGCCACGCCGGCTGCCCCGATCAGTGACTTCGAAAAGGTCTTTGGATGAGCCTGCTGCAGATACTGCCTGCTCTCATCCTCTGGACTGTGGTGCTTACTCGGATCGTTGGGTTGAGGTTCGGCTGGAAGCCTGGAATTCTCACGGCGATGGTCCCCGTGTCGATTGGCACGACACTGAATATTGATCCGGTGTACCTGGCCGTTGACCCTGTACTTGGCGATCGAAATATTCTGAACTTGGTGGTCCACCTTGTTTTGGGGCTTGGCATGACCGAGCTCAGTCGTCTGATCGTAGCCGCGACAGGAGCCTCAAACACCCGCTGGCGCTTACTGGTACTGGCGGGAATCGCGTTCTCGATTGTTCAAGCAGCTCTGCTGCTCACCTCAGAAACGCCAGGGTCAGCCACTAACTTCACCGACGCTTTCGCGGGTATTCCAACTATCGGTTGGTATCAGAGCTTGTTCTTCGTCTGGATCGGGATCATCTCCGGTTACACCGGAATCGAATGTCTTCGCCGGGACAGGACCGGCGAAACGGCGTCCTTCCGCGTCGGGTTCGATATCACCGCTGTGTCTTGCCTTATCGGCGTGCTGGCGGTTGGGGTCAAGTTGCTGCTGGTGGGGCAGGCGGCGTCTGGGGTGGGAAGTAACGCCTCGAATATTGTTTATGTGGGCTACCGGGCGTTGGTCGCGGTTACCTTGATTGGCTTCGCTGTGGGTTTCGCGCTTCCTGCGTACCAGCGCATCCGGTTGCAGTGGGCTGAACGAAGGCGAATCCGAAGTGCGCTTCTGAGGCTTCGACCCATTGTGGGCCGGCTCGTTGAAACGGATGCGGGCCAACGAGCTAGGGAAGGAGCGGCCCTTAGTCTGCGTCCGCGGTCAACTCGGAACCAGCTATACCGATGGGTGATCTTCATACACGATATACGGGTTCAAAATCCAGGGCTTTTGTCCGCCGACGAAATCGAGTTAGTAGACACCATTGAGGCAAGAATTGCACACCCAGGTCCGATTAGCGCCGCCCAAGTCCAGATTGGCAGCTAGTTTCTCGAAGGTGTTCGCACCCGCAGTTGTCCTGCTAGTCGTTATCGTCCTGGCTGGAGTGAATGCCGGGCTCGGTTTCTTGAGTGTGGTTGCGCTTGCCGTCGGCATCATCGTCGTCCCCGGATTCACCTACAAGAAATACTCCCTGGTCTCCGAGAAGCTGGGTTTGCCTGCAACATGGCGGACAGGGGTGGTTACAATACTGACTGTTGTTGGGGTAATTGCTTGTGCTGCGCTGAATGTCCCGGCTCCGGTTTCGGCAACAGTCGCAGGACTCGTTGCAGGAAATGCGGGGTTGGCCTTGGCACGACGCTGGCTGAACGCCTCGGCCCACGTGTCAGTTATATCCTTCGCTGCTCTATGGGGGACGGCGGTATTCGGCCCTCCCCTCGGTTGGCTGTTGGTACTATCGCCAATGATGATGGTGAGTCGAACCGCTCTGAAGGAACACACCTGGGGTGAAGCCTTGGCCGGGGCCCTTATCGGAATAGCCACCTTCGGCTGTTTCGTCGGAGCTATAAATTGGAGCTGGATCACTTGAGCGATTTCGATCTGTCGCCGGAGCGGGCCGCTGGGATCCGCCGAGCAGAAACGCTCGCACGGAAGATCAATCTTCTGCTGGACGTGATCATGTCTGACAGCGGTAAGCCTTTTGACTACCCGGCCATCCGTGATGGGGCGCAGAAGGCCGGCTACTATCTTTCCCGGACCAGATGGTCACTGCTGAAGGCAGGCAAAGAGCAGGTGGTCCCGAACGAAGCACTGCGCGCGATAGCTTCTGTCTTCGACGTGGATCCTGAGTATCTCCTTCAGGAGGGCGGTAAATTGCCTGAACGAGTGGAAGCTGAACTGGAGTTGCTCCGCAGTATGAGGCGCGCGGAGGTGCGGAACTTCGCCGCCCGCGCCCTGGGACCGGTCGATCCCGAAGCACTGAAGGCGATTACCAAGATCTTGGACGAGGAAACCTAAGGCAACGTCCGGCACCTTTCACCGACGCATGTAGCACCGCTACTCCCTAATCAGCAACAGTGCTGTTCACGCATGTGTGACACATGCGTGATAGGGTCAATCCGATGCAACGGGATGCCTGCACACATCTAGTCGTCGATGATCGCACCATAGAGGGCACCTCATTCGCCCAACAGATACCTCATGTATATGAGCCCACGCTCGCGCAGCTTTGCGAGGTCGATGGTGTAGCGGACACGCTGTCCGATCCGTTCACCGACCTCCCCGTCAGCAGAGACGAGCCCTTCGGCTTCAAGAGCCTTGATATGGGTGTAGACCTGCCGGTAATCGACGCCGATTCGTTTTGCGACATTGCCGGTGGTGTCACCACTCGGTTGCTGAGCCAGGTCGCGGATAACCGCCGCCCTCAAGGTGTTCGCATTGAAAACACTCAAAGCATTTCCAACCTCATGGGGAAGCCCGGAAATGGGCTTGTAGATGCGCGGCACTCCATAATTCTCGCCTACCTCATCGTAAAGTGATGCTACCATCACTTTAAAGATGATGCTTGTCTTATCCTTTCCATTGCTCAGAAGGGGGATCAGCCTTGCAATCGCCAGGTCTCCTTACCGGCGCCGTTGCTTCGGTGTCCGTGTTGTCCCTAGGTTTGATCTTCGCCTTAGCGCTGCAGCCCGCCGGGTCGGAACCAGCCTCGGCAGTATGCGCACCGGCCGTTTCAGCCGCTTTCGACGGCAATGCAGCGGTTGAAAGGTACTCGGCGGAGCAGCTGGAAAATGCTGCGGCCATCATCAACGAAGGCGACAGGCTAAACCTGCCGGTTAAAGGGCAAATGATCAGCGTGATGGTTGCCTTGGGCGAGTCAGGTCTCAGAGTCCTGGACCATGGCGATGGCCCAGGACCGGATTCCAGAGGCCTGTTTCAGCAGCGCGACAACGGCGCGTGGGGCTCCTACGCAGACCGCATGGACCCAACCATCAGCGCCACGAACTTCATCAAAGCCTTGCAGAAGGTTGAGGGCTGGGAGCTGTTGGAGCCGACCCTTGCCGGAAACAAGGTCCAGCGCAACGCCGACCCGTACCACTACCAGAAGTACTGGCCCGAGGCCGTCAAGCTCGTCCAGGCACTCTCGGACGGGAAGTTCTCACTGGAAGGCAGCGACTGCGCCATCCCTGGGAATTCCGGTGCCGGGGATGACTACCCGTGGAAAGACTCTCCCACCTGGATGCAGGCGGGAGCCGGAGCTGCCGCCGCGTCGCCGCTGGGCATGTTTCACCGCGAATGCGTGGACTTCGCCCTGTGGCGGGTGAACCAGCAGATGGGATCGACCAGCGCACCGTTCAAGTTCCTCAACGGCAATTTCCGTCCGGACGGGCAGCGCCTTGGTTCGGCGCTGACGTGGAAGGCCGGCTGGGATGCCAAGGGCTGGCCCACCGGTTCCGTTCCTCGTGTCGGGGCGGTTGTCTGGTACGCGCCGGGGGCCGGGGGAGCGGACCCCACTTTCGGCCACGTCGCCGTGGTCAAGGAGGTCAGGGACGACGGCACCTACGTCGAAGAGGGATACAACGGCAACCCGCCCCCGGATGACCACAACTACTACACCCGGACCGTCAGCAGCGATGTCCCTTCAGCCTTCCTGTACCTGCCTACTCAAGAGGAGAAAGCGTGAAAGAGTCTCTGGCCCTCATCGCGGTGGCCCTGCTCTGCGCCGCGTGCGCACCGGCAGCGAACACCACACCGGCCCCGGTGCCCAGCACGGCCGCCACAGCCTCAGCACCGGTCTCCCTGAGCGCGGGCAGCGGCCCGCAGGCTCCAGAAGGCACGGTGCCGGCCACCATCGGCATCAGCTGGGATCAGGCAAGCAAGGACGCCGCCGTAGACATTGCTGAGAAGGCCATGGCGGACTTCGCCCGCCCGGGCGTGGAGGAAAAGCAGTGGGCCAACGACCTGGCCCGCTGGCTCACGCCGCAGGCCACCGCCGATTACTCCGCCGTGGATCCCGCCAATGTCCCCGCCACTCGGGTCACTGGCCCCGCGACGCTGACGGTCGATGAGGCGAACGGCTACGGCGTTATGGCAGCCGTGCCGACTGATGCCGGGACCTACGCCGTGCAGCTGCTCCGTACAGGCCAGGAGGCCCCGTGGAAGGTCAACCGGCTCACCCCGCCCGCCTCCTAAGCACCCGCACCTCGCCAACCCCGTCAACGTAAGGAATCAGGTTTCATGAGCACCACTCCAACAGAGGTCCTGGCCTTCCCGAACATCAAGGCCATCATCAGCGACAACGGCACAGCCGAGGTCACCGTCGCGGGGAACTCCCGCGTCGTCCCTGCAGGGGAGACGCTGCAGGACCTGCGCGACAACGCCCTGGCCCTTGTCGTGGCCGAAGCCAAGACGTTGCAGCGCCCCGTCCGGGTTCGCATCGAAGATCCCGAAGGACACGGCGAACTGATCGTCCACCCGGGCGGCAACGTCGAATCCGTCTCCTACGAGCCCCGGCCCGGCCGCCGCCGCACTGCCGCACCCGCCAGCACGCCTGCTGCGGCCGCCGCCGAAGTCACCGACACCACTCCAGCGCCAACGCCTGCGGTGACGCCTGAAGCTGCCCAGCCGACGGTGGAACGCCAGCCGTGGCCGCCCCTTGCCGCGGAGACTGCGTTGGACGTGGCTCCGGCCGCCGAGGCACCGCAGCAGGCCGTTGCAGCCGACGCGCCGGTGACCCGACGGAGCCTGAAGGAGACCTCCTTCCTGGTGAGCGCCCCGGTGCTGGAGCCGGCCACGCAGGGCTGGCGCGGGACCTTGACTCGCCTGGGCTTCCGGATGGACCCCTCAGAGGAGGAGCTGTCCGAGCGTGAGGATATTCGCACCGTCAGCCAGCACTGGCCCGGCCCGCGGACCATCGCCGTGGTCAACCGCAAGGGCGGGGCCAACAAGACGCCCACGGTTGTCATGCTCTCGGCGATCCTTGCCCGCTACAGCGGCGCCGCGACCGTGGCCTGGGACAACAACGAATCCCAAGGCACCCTGGGATGGCGGACCGAGAAAGGCGCCCACGACCGCAGCGTCCTGGACCTGATCGATTCCTCCACCGAACTCCTGTCCCCTTCCACGAACGCGGCCGAGATCGCCAAGTTCGTCCACCACCAGACCGCCGACAAGTTCGATGTGCTGCGCTCGGACGAAAACGAAGAAGGCGACCACGAAGTCACCGCAGAGGAAGTGGACATCGCCCACCAGGTCCTCACCCGGTACTACCGACTGGTCATCATGGACTCCGGCAACACCGCCAGGGCCGCCAACTGGCGGCGGATGATCGACCACACCAACCAGCTAGTCGTCCCCGTCACCGCCATCGAGGACCGTGCAGAAGCAGCCCGGCTGACCCTGCAGACCCTCGAATCCCGTGGCGGCCACGACGCCGAGCTGGCACGCAACGCCGTCGTGATCGTCTCCGAGTCCACCGACGCCAAGCGCAGCATGACTGGGGATGCCCTGAAGCGGGCGAAAGCCGAGGCGCAGCGGATCGCGGACGGCTTCGAACCGTTCGTGCGCGCCGTCGTCCGTATCCCGTACGACCCCGCCCTGGTCAACGGGCCGATCCGTTACGAAGCGCTCCAGCCCGTGACCCAGCGGGCGTGGCTCGCGGCAGCGGCCGCTGTCGCCAAAGGCTTCTAGAACGATCCCTACGGAACTTGAGAGTTGAGAGGAGGACCAATGCAACAGACCCTGAACCCCTGGGTTACCCGCCCCACGGCTGACGATCCGGCTGAGGAAACCCGGGCTGCGGCTGTCCCGCCGGCGGCGGTCATCAGCACACCGCTGCGGGGCATGATCGAGCCAGACGCGGCAGACCGGTTGGCGTCCCGCAGCATGGCCGGCACAGCCCGTCTCTGGGTTGTTGGTACCCATGGGGGAGCGGGTGAAAGCCGGATCGCTGACCTCATCGAATCTGCCCGTTCCACGGATCATTGCTGGCCTGTCCTCCCCAGCGGCGGCAGCCCGCGGGTGCTGCTGGTCTGCCGCGCAGACATACGGGGCCTGACAACTGCCAGGAACGCACTCACCCAGTGGGCGTCAGGCGCCGCCCCGCAGGTCGACCTGCTCGGCCTCGCCGTCCTTGCAGACGCCCCTGGAAAGACACCCAAAGCGCTTCGGGACTTCACCGCCCTCGTAGGCGGCGGGGCGCCACGATTCTGGACTCTGCCCTGGGTGGATGCCTGGCGGCACACGGACACCACAGCGCTGCCAGCCGTCCGCGAATACCAACGCTTCATTACCGACGTGGCCGCCCTGGCCACGGCAACCAACCACTGAAAGGTCTCACCATGAACACGTTCACTGCACTCTCAACAAGCGTTATTCCCAACCCCACCCCCGTCGTCCCCGCGCAGGCCGGCGGTCTGCTGACCATCCTGAACTGGGCCTCCGGTATCGGCCTGGTCCTGGGCGTCCTGGGCGTCATCATCGTCGGCATCGGCATGGTCATCCAGCTCCAGCGCGGTGAAGGCGCACAGGCGATCGGCAAGCTCGGCTGGGTCCTCATGGGCTGCATCATCATCACCGGTGCCGCAGGCATCGTCCGCGCCTTCGTCTAAGCCAGCACCATCAACGGGAGGTTCCGTATGAGCCAGTCAACAGAGAGCACCACCGAAAGCAATCCGTTCACCAGGCCCGGGTTCATCATCGCGGCCGCGCTGGTGGTCGCGCTGGTTGCGGCAGGGATCGTCATCTTCCTTCTCCCCAAGGGGCAGAGCGATGCCCGCCCCATACCGGACCCAGCGGAATCCGCCTCAGCTGCAGCAAGTCCCAGTCCCGCCCGTGCAGACAAAAGCATCTGTGGGCTGCCTTCTTCTTCTGACACAGCCCTAGGAGCGGCTCCCCAATCCAAGTGGGAACTGGTCGGCCGCATGGCTGCACCGACTGAGCCCACGACTTCCGGCCCAGGTTTGACCGACGCCAGCGGCTTCCGTTCATGCTTTGCACACTCACCGACTGGAGCACTCTATTCTGCGGCGAACGCCGTCGCTCTCGGTTCCTCCGCTCAGGACGAGGTCAAGCTCGCGGAGCGGCTACTGGTACCGGGCGCTGGCAGGGACGCGGCCATCAAGGCTGCGACAACACGAAGTTCATCGACTGAATCCAGTCAAAGCGCACAAATCAGGGGCTTCATCCTGAAGTCCTACAGCCCCACTGAGGCCGATGTTGATTTGGCCTTTCAGCTCCAAAACGGGGCCTTGGCGCACAGCGTCCTCTCGCTGCGGTGGGTGGACGGGGACTGGAAGGTTAAAGCCTCAGATGATGGCCAGATATTCACTGGCACCGCCCAGCTCCCCGATCTGAGCGGCTTCATTGCCTGGTCTGGGGTGTAAGCGATGGCTGACTGCAAACTGGGTGACATCACGTGCGTTGCCGGCAACGTGGTATCAGGAGCCGTGGACGACGCTATAACCAACCTGGGCATGGCCATCACTGAAGGCATGAGCCAGATGGTGACGACGTTATCCACGTTCTGGGTTTCCATGCCGACCGTGAACCTGGCCAGTGAGGACGGATCAGAAGCGAGTCCCGTGGTATCCGCCGTGAACAGTGAGCTGATGCCCTGGACTCTGACCCTGGCCGTCCTTGCTGTGATTATTGGCGGCATCCGGATGGTCTGGGAACAGCGCGGCGCGCCCCTAAAGGATTTGCTCCGGTCACTTCTCACACTCACCCTGGTTTCAGGACTCGGTCTGGGAGTCATCGCCATATTGGTGATCGCAGCCGATACCTTCGCGGCCGCGATCATCCAGCGGTCCACGGATGGCAAGGGTTTTGCCGAGGCAATGAATGGCCTGGTTATGACCGGTCAGAGCGGTATCGCCCAGTTCATTCTGATCGTTCTGGGCCTGGTTGGTTTGATCGCATCTTTGCTTCAGATAGTGCTGATGGTTGTCCGCAGCGGCATGCTGGTGATCCTGGCGGGCATCCTGCCCACCACGGCCGCATTCACGAACACGGAAATGGGCAGGCAATGGTTCCAAAAGGCCGTCGGCTGGACTATCGCCTTCATCCTTTACAAGCCGGCGGCGGCGATCGTGTATTCGGTCGCGTTTCTACTGATGGGCAACACCAGCGGCCGTGACGCTCTGGTGGGTTCCATCAGCGGGTTCACGTTGATGATCGTGGCGTTGTTCGCGCTTCCAGCCTTGATGCGGTTCGTCACCCCAATGGTCGGAGCGGTTGCCTCCGGAGGTGGCGCGGCAGCTGGGGCCGCGGTCGGTGCTATTGCGACCGGGGCTGTCTCCATGGGCCGTCCCGGCAGTGGGCGAGGTAACGCAACACCGATGCCGGCCAGCAGCAACAGCACGTCCACGACCCACAGCGGCAGCTCTCCAAAGGGCAGCGCTGGCTCTTCGGGCCCACGGGGTGGGGGAGGACAGCCGACGCCAGGCACTACAGGCCCGGGCGGAGCAGCCGGTAAAGCCGGCACGGCGGGAGCGGCAGCACCCGCCGGAAGCGCTGCAGCCACGACCGGGGCCGCGGCTACCGGCCCGGCAGGCATGGCCGTAGCCACCGGCGTCCAGGTGGCGTCCAGGACATCAGAAGCAATCAAGACGACCGCGCAGGATTCAACGGGGGAGGGCCCCAGTGGCAGCAATTAACACCGAATACAAAGAACCGTCCTACGGCAACTGGCGCGTCCCGCGCTCAGCCGGGCTGGGCAATCTCGGCGCTATCGGCACCGGCATCGTCATGGTCGGCCTCCTGTTGGGCATCGTCACCTTCGCCATCTGGGGCCTGATCGTTGGCCTTGGCGTCCTCGCCGTTGCCGGCGCCTGCGCACTGCTTCTGACCGTCAAGGACAAACACGGTCAGTCCGTCGTGGACCGTCTGGGTATTCGCATGGCGTTCAAGGTCTCGAAGTCCTCTGGGACCAACCTGTACCGCTCGGGGCCGCTGGGCGTGACTGAATGGGGCATGTACCAGCTTCCCGGGCTGGCAGCGAAGTCCACCCTGTACGAGTTCACCGACTCCTACAAGCGCCCCTTCGCCATGCTGCACGTCCCGGCCACGAGCCACTTCACCGTGATCTTCTCCACCGAACCCGACGGGGCCTCCCTCGTGGACCCGGAACAGGTCGATGCCTGGGTCGCGAACTGGGGCGGCTGGCTCGCCGGACTGGCCGACGAGGCCGGCCTGGACGCGGCCGCCGTCACCGTTGAGACCGCACCGGACTCCGGCTACCGGCTGCGGAATGAGGTCATGTTGAATATCGACCCGGACGCCCCTCAATTCGCCAAGGACATGCTCCACGAGGTCGTCGACACCTACCCGGAAGGATCAGCCACGGTCCGCGCCTGGGTTTCCCTGACCTTCAACGCCTCCCTGCGCGCGGGCTCGAAAAAGCGCACCCCGGAGGATGTCGCCCGCGACCTGGCCTCGCGGATCCCCGGTCTTTCGGCCCGGCTGCAGTCCACCGGCGCCGGGATCGCCCGGCCCATGTCCGCGCAGGAACTTTGCGAGGTCGTACGGATCGCCTACGACCCGCCCGCAGCGCTGATCATCGACGAGGCCCACGCCGCCGGCACCCCGGTGTCGCTGACCTGGGGCGAGGTCGGCCCGACCGCGACGCAGGCCAGCTGGGACGACTACCGGCACGACTCCGCGTTCTCTGCCTCCTGGACCATGACCGGGGCTCCCCGCGGCTCCGTGAACTCCTCCGTCCTCTCCCGGCTTCTGGCCCCGCACGGGGACATTGACCGCAAGCGCATCTCCCTGCTTTACCGTCCGATGGACTCCGCCCGTGCCGCAGCGGTAGTTGAGCGGGACCAGAACAACGCCAACGTCCGCATCACCTCGGGCACCCGCCCGACAGCCCGGGCGCTGGTGGATGCCCGCTCTGCTGCGCAGACCGCCCAGGAAGAAGCCCAGGGCGCCGGTCTGGTGAACTTCGGCATGGTCGTCACCGCCACGGTCACCGACAAGGAACGCCTGCCGGACGCCGTTGCTGCCATTGAACAGACCTCCGGCACCGCCCGCGTGCTGCTGCGCCGCGCCTACGGCTCCCAGGACACCGCGTTCGCGGCGTCCCTGCCCCTGGGGCTGGTCCTGCCCAAGCACAGCATGGTGCCCTCCGAAATTAAGGACGCCCTCTAATGGCCCGCATGAAGCTTTTGTCAGCAAAGAAGGCAAAGACAGTAAAAGCCCCGGCAAAGGAAGCAGGGCCTGGCTCGCGGGGCTGGACCGGGAGGGGCGGCGGCATGGCCCAGCTCCTGCCGTCCGTGCGGGAGTACCGGGGAACCACGGTTCAGGTCTGCGGTCTATGGCCGTTCTCATCCAGCGCATCGTCTCCCATGATTGGGGTGCCGCTGGGCCGCCATGAGGAAACCCAGGCAACGGTGTGCTGTGACCCGATCAGCTGGTTCCAGCGTGCACGGCTGATTTCCAACCCCTCGGCGTTCATCCTCGGCAAACCCGGCCTCGGGAAGTCCACGGTGGTGCGCCGGATGTTCATCGGTCTCTCCGCCCAAGGCGTGCACCCGCTAATCTTGGGCGACCTCAAAGGCGAGCACGTCAAAGCCGTGAAAGCCCTGGGCGGGCAGGTCATCAAGCTCGGCCGCGGCGTCGGATACCTGAACATCCTCGACCCCGGCCAGGCCGTCGAAGCGGCCCAGCTGCTGGAAGACGGCGGCCACCACGAAGATGCAGCCAGGGTCCGTGCCGACGCGCACGGCCGTCGACTTACCATGGTCGTCTCCCTCATCACGATCAGCCGGAACAACCCTCCCACGGACCAGGAACAAACGATCCTGGACCGGGCGCTGCGCGTCCTGGACGAACGCTTCGACGGCGTCCCGGTCTTGAAGGACCTGCTGGACGTGATCGTTTCCGCACCGGACGAACTGCGCCAGGTCGCGCTGGACCGCGGCGATATGAACGTCTATCTGCAGGAGACCCGGGCGCTGGAAGCAACGCTGCTGGGCCTGACCGGGGGAGGAAAGCTCGGCGAAATCTTCTCCCGCCAGACAACTAACCCCATGAAGCGTGACCGGGCCGTGGTCTTCGACGTCTCCAGCATCGACGAGACCGAGACAGACCTGCAGGCAGCTGTGCTGCTGGCCTGCTGGTCCTACGGATTCGGCACCGTGAACGTCGCCCACGCCCTCGCCGACGCGGGGCTGGAGCCGCGCAGGAACTACTTCGTGGTTCTGGATGAGCTGTGGCGGGCCCTGCGTGCCGGCAAGGGCATGGTCGACCGGGTGGACGCCCTCACTCGGCTTAACCGGTCCGTCGGCGTCGGGCAGATCATGATCTCCCACACCATGTCCGACCTGCTGGCACTGCCGGCAGAGGAGGACCGGATGAAAGCCCGCGGCTTCGTCGAACGTTCGGGCATGGTGATCTGCGGCGGGCTGCCGGCCTCGGAGATGCCGCTGCTGACCTCCGCGATCCCGCTGTCCCGGCAGGAACAGCAAAAGCTCATTTCCTGGCAGGATCCGCCCGCGTGGGACTCCCGTGGTGTAGACGTCGAACCGCCAGGGCGTGGGAAGTTCCTCATCAAGGTCGGCGGTCGTCCCGGAATCCCGGTCCAGGTGGGCCTGACCTCTGTTGAGCACGGCCCCGACGGGGTCAACGACACCGACGGGAAATGGCACGGATCCCCGGAACCGATCCTTGACCCGGCCGCACCCATCGTGCCAACTGAAGGAGGCTCATTGTGAGCGCACCGAACCGCAAAGGCATGGGCCTTGGCGACGCCGTCCTCGTATGGCTGGCCATCGGCTTTATCGTCGTCTTCGGTGGCGGCACGTATGCGGCCGCACATATCGGCTCCTGGATGGCCGGCATTGACGCACCGCCGGCCCACCCCATTGACCTGATCGCCGGGCTCATCAAGGGCAAGGTGCCCTGGCCAGCCCAGTCCACCATCGTCGTCTGCGTCATGGCCGGCCTGATTCTGGCCCTGGCCGTCGTCGTGTTGGTGGCGTGGCGGCAGGGCGCGTCCAAGCGTGCCCGGGTCGATAAGGCCGCCCGCTACCTCGGCCGCGGAAAGTCCCTGGCCGCGTTCTCCGACAAGGGAGCGCAGGCCAAGGCCGAACGGCTGGGAATCAAGGACAACCCCGGTATCGTCGTGGGCAAGGTCGTCTCCACCGGCCGGAAATTCGTCCAGTCCTGGGAAGACCTCAGCCTCGATATCTGGGGACCACGGACCGGTAAATCGACCTCCCGGGTGATGCCCGCGATCCTGGACGCACCAGGGGCTGTGGTGTCGACGTCGAACAAGCGTGACGTCGTGGACGGCACCCGTGGCGTCCGCGAGGCCACGGGCCGGGTGTGGGTGTTCGATCCGCAGAAAATCGCCCAGGAGGAACCTCACTGGTGGTGGAACCCGCTCTCCTACGTCACGGACGAAGAGAAGGCCTACAAGCTCACCCAGCACTTCTCGGTCGGTTCCCGGGTGCCGGGATCCAAGCCGGACGCCTACTTCGATCCCAAGGCCGAAGACATTCTCTCCTCGTACTTCCTCGCGGCCGCATTGGGCGGGCTGCCCATCACCCAGGTCTACCTCTGGGTGACGGAGCAGGTAAACCGCGAACCCATCAACATCCTCAAAACACATGACTACGAGCTGCAGTACAAAGGCCTGGAGTCCACGCTGGAACTGGCAGACAAACAACGGGACGGCATCTTCGGCACGGCCGAGAAAATGATCCAGTGCCTCAAGAGCAGGAACACGCTGCGCTGGGTCGCCCCGACCGGGAGCGCGAGCGTGGCTACCGATGCGCGCCGTCAGTTCAACCCGCACACGTTCGCTGCCTCACAGGAGACGATCTACATCCTCTCCAAGGAAGGGGCCAGCTCGGCCGCCCCGCTCACCACCGCACTGACGGTAGCCATCGCCGAGGCCATGGAAGAACGCGCCGAACGCAGCGGCGGACGCCTGCCCAAGCCCGCACTGTTCGCCCTCGACGAGCTGGCCAACGTCGTCCGCTGGGCCGGGCTGCCCGACCAGTTCAGCCACTACGGCTCCAAAGGCCTGATCGTCATGGGCATCCTGCAATCCTGGTCCCAGGGCGTCGAACTCTGGGGCGAGGCAAACATGCGCAAAATCTGGTCCGCCGCAAACGTCAAGGTCTACGGCGGCGGCGTGGCCGAAGAAGGATTCCTCCGGGCACTCTCGGATCTAATCGGCGACTACAGCTACATCAATGTCTCCGTCTCTTCCGGCAAGTCCGGGTCCAGCCGCTCCCGCCAGGAAGGCAAGGAACGCATCTTCGATGTCTCCAACCTTGCCGAACTCGACCGCGGCCGCGCGGTGGTCCTCGCCTCGGGGGCACCGGCAACGCTGGTGCGCACACTGCCCTGGTACACAGGCCCGCACAAGGAAGCCGTGGAAGCGTCCATCCAGAAGTACAGCCCGCAGCCCGAAGCTGAGCCAGTCCCGGTCTCAGCCGCGCCGAACGCTAATCCCTGGGTCACGCAGTAAGGAAGCGCCTCACTCATGGAAGATGATTTCGGACTATTCGATACCGACGCCCCCGCTACCAGCCAGAGCGGGGACGGAAAGACCGCGGAGACACCGGAGCTCGTCTACGGCTCGGCCGAAGAATTCCTGCACGAGCAACTGCTGCCCACATATGTCCGCAGCGTCACCGGGAAAACAGCAAAATGGTGCACCGAGTGGTACTTCCACCCCGAAGCAGTCTCACGTGTCGCAGCCCTGTGGCGCTCCTGGGAACACCTACGCCTGGACGCTGCCACCGGCATGAGCATCTGGTGGCGGGACCACGCAGACCACCACATGAGAGTCCTCCTGGACCCACAAGGACCGTTCTACAACTGCGACATGAAAGAACACCGCGACCCCGAACACCTGGAACCGAAGAAAGCACCCGTGGGCTGGTTCCCGGACGTGCGGACGCAACCTGAATGAGAGTCCCGCAAGACGTTCAAAGTCTCCCGCCGGGCTCTATGGGTTTCCACGAGACTAAGGAAGGCCGAAAATTCGGGCTATCCCTGCTGCTCGCCAGCCAACGTCCCAGCGAACTTAGCGAAACAGTCGTAGCGCAGTGCGGCGCTGTCATAGCCCACCGTCTGACGCACCACGCCGACCAAAACCTGCTCCGCCACGCGACATCTCTCAGCTCACGTTCACTACTTGATCAGCTTCCCGGTCTGGCGCAGCAGCACGCCCTAGTCACCGGGGTGAGTACGGGGGTGCCAGTTGCTGTCCGCATCCGCGACATCACAGACGCGCCTAAGAGCAACGACCCGGACTTTATGAGCACGTGGGCTGACGCCGAGAAACTTGACGAGCTGCCGGCTCACATAGATCGCGTTGTTCGCCGTTGGATCGGCGCTAGCGAGGAACACTAGATACCTACGAGTTCGGCGAATCGGGCGTCCGTCACCTTCGTAGCGCTTTGCCGTGCAAGCCCCTCATGGCGAGAGTGCCATGGCAAGTTCGGGCTTCGGACGCCCACGGGGCGACCTGCCATGGCAGTTGGACTCCACCGATTCCCCCGGGACTCTTGCGATCAACCTAATACTGCTAGAGATCCGCGGGACGCTGCTGCGTGTACACGCTCCGAATCTTGAGCGGGAGATGGCGGCGGGCGCCCTTGTTGTTGACAAGCGGCCGGTCGATCAGCGGGACCGCGACAGTGATCTGCCAGGTGCAGTCTTATTGATCGAAACGTTCTTGAGCGGCGGCTCGATCCTTCCAGCCCCCCGCCGGATCGTGGTCGTCTGCAATGAGGGCTACAGCTCCAGCCTCGCTGCGCCCACGTTGCAGCGGCTGGGGCTACGCGGACCGAAACAGCGCCATCAGGCCCGAATTAGTGGTTGACGGGGGTAGTTTTGGGAAATTGATGCATCCAATTCCTGATTCCTGGACATTATTAGATATGGGCAGTGATGAGGAGTTGTGGCCGCAGGCTCAGGCCGGGGACGGCACGGCTTTCGGCCTGATATTCGACCGGCATCGGGACCGGATATTCCGCCATAGTCTCCGCTATCTTCGATCTGCCCAGGATGCTGAGGACGTCACCGCAATGGTGTTCTTGGAAGCGTGGAGACGCAAGTCTGATGTCAGAATGACCGGAGGGTCCATCCTCCCCTGGCTGCTCCTAACGAGCAACAACGTCATGCGGAACCACAACCGCTCCAAGCGCAGGTATCAAAGACTTTTGGACAAGCTGCCTCGGCAGCATGTCCCTGATCACTCCAATGATGTAGTTGATGCCGTTCAGCGAGCGGCCCGGGATCAGCAGATTAGGACGGCATTCGGCCGCCTCAATGCACGAGACCAAGATATTCTCACGCTCTGTGTCTTGGAAGGACTCAGCACCATGCGGGCAAGCGCAGTCCTTGGCATTCCACACGGGACGGCGAAATCCAGGCTTCTTCGCGCTAAGGAAAAAATGAGGGCACTACTACCCCCTGAACTATCAATACATTCCACCACTTGAAGGGAATCTGCCATGACCTTTGAACCGACTTTCGACCCGGTTCGAAGCGCCGCCGTGCGCCAACTTCTCGTGAATACGGCGGCATCGACAGCCGTAAATCATAGTTACAGGCTGAAGGGTAAGGCCAGGCTGGTTCTTGGCGGAGCCATTGTCAGCACTATGGCGCTGACAGGAGGTGCACTGGCCGTCGCCGAAGCTGGTTGGATCCAACTACCTTGCGCGATAACCAATTGTCAACCTGAATATGCCGAGGTAACCGACTGGCCAGTCAATGCACATGGCGAAACATACGGCGTACAAGGGGACAGCCCAGTTGCGCCTGACCTCGTCAGAGTACACGCCTCCAACGGGAAGACGGGGTATGTCTGGTCTCGGGATCTAGAAGGCCCGATGCCAACAAGTCCTGAACAGGCGCTTGAATGGCAGAGGGCACAAGAAGGAAATCCGCGGGTTATCGATGTTTATGAAAAGGATGGTCGGACGCTCATCGGGTCATTTCGTATCGGCCCATAGGTTAGCCTCGGTCGATAAAACAATATACCGCCCGGGCATTGCAATTAGCAATGCCCGGGCGACATATGGAGAGGTTAAGAACCGCTCTACTCAGAAGTTGTGAGACCAAGGACTTCTGCTGCCTGACGATGTATGGTAAAAGTTCCAATGACTTTTGTTCCACCCACGTCATATAGTGGCAGAACAACGTCGTCACGCCCGTTTTTATTCTGCCAGGCAACGGCTTCTGCCGGCGAGCTAAAAGAGGGTTGATAATCGAGGTCGTCAGCATAGACGTACCCCACTACACCGCTATCACCCTCAGCTCTGATCAGATCCGGCTCTGTTTCCGGGGAGAAGGCCTCTGCTGCAGACCCATACGTCAATCCCTTCTGATTGACGGGGTAGCTAGGAGCCACCCTTCCCTCGTTTACCTCTTCAGCAGATGGGAGGCCAGCGCCTTGGGCGCCTAAGGCCGCTACCCCGCCTAACCCCATAGAGCCTACGAGTGCGGCCCCAAAGATCACTTTGCTCACGAAAGGTTTCATTGCGCCAACTCCTAATAGTTCACGTTCCTGGTTTTGAAGGTGTAGTAGCTGTTGTAACCGTTCCCATTCCATGCCCGGGTCACCCCGTAACCGTAGTAGCCGTCGGATCCACATGAACCAGAAGTGGCTATCCCATGCCCGTGAGCGCTCGCGTCGTTGTATAGGAAGCCGGTCTCCGTGCACAACGTTCCGTTATCGCGGAAGAGCCGTGCGTTGGCACCGGCATAACCCGCTGGATAATTCCCGGATCCGTTCCTGCCCACGAAAGTTCCTGCATATAAGCGGGAGGTGTTGGAAACGGAGGCGTAATTATAGTATGAAATGCCAGAAACCGGCCCATAATAACTATTGGAGCTGTTATACGTGACAGCCTGGGCCACGCCAAGGCCGAATACTGAAGTAAAGCCGACAATAAAGGCCAATGTTAGCCTATACGCCCTGCGGCGAATCGGCTTTGGTTCGCAGTTTCGTTTCTTGACAGTTTTCATGAGCACTCCTAGAGTCAAAGCTATTTGCACTAACAATTGCTCAATAGCGGATTCGGTTTCGTCCTTGACAGTGCGTTGAAGATGAAACGCGAAAAATCGCCCATGCGGAGGGATGAACCATTCAGCCTAACCAGAATGCCTTCGCTCTCCCACGGCCGCACCATCTTGAATCGGATCCAATCTAGAAATCAATGATGGTTCTGCCCAGTTGAACAGACATATGTGCAACCTGGAAGTTTAAACCGAAGAGTGTTATTGAAACGTTGCATCGACGAGGGCGGACGCTATTGTGTAGCGTTTCTGCACGAGTATCGATGGGCCGGGATTGGGCGGCTTTGGCCGTTCCTATAAGCCCCTCTTGGCGCCCTGGGCAGTTCGGGCTTCGGGCTTCGGGCTTCGGGCTTCGGGGCCAGAGTGCCTGTTAGGGGCGTGGCCAATGATGGGCAAAAACCGGGAGTTCTAGCAGCTTTTTCCACTCCCGCACTTTAAATGCTGATAATCGACGTTATGACAAGTAATTGCCCGAGGCAACGACCGGCACGGTATCGGCGGCGCAGATCATCTGTCTCAGGCTCGATGCAGAGCCGCCATCCAACGCAGCCATTGAAGACACCTGGCCGATACTGGACCAAGCCAGCCCCATCCACAGGTGAAGGTCCGGTGCGGCATTCCGGCCCCGGTCCCGATCTACTCTTGGTTCCAGAATGCGCTGAGTGCATGAAGAGCCCAGGGTGCGTCTGTCATTTCGGTATTCTCCATCCGGAGCGTCTGGTCCTCAACCCCTCGGGGGTACCGGAAGTAGTTTTCGGTCGGATCGGCTGCGGCAGATTACACCGCAAAACTGAAAATCGCTGAAAATGCATGAGGCGCGCGGGTGCCGGCAAAGGCTCCCGCGCGCCTCATTTTGCTTTGTGTACTTGGGCTTAGAGATACTCGGTAGTCAGGTTACCCGAGTAACAGACGACCATCTTCCATTTGTGGGCCACCGGCTCCAACTTGCGCGGAACACGGGTCAAGCTCGCCGCCCTTTGATGCCGAAGGTAACGGATTGGACACGACGGCTAATTGGCGAGCGTAGCCCATTGACGAGGCACTACCGATGAATTTATCTGCCCCTGAGGGGAACGTTTCACCCCTCGCGCTTTCACTAACTGAACGTCCCTAACTAGACAGAAGGAAGTTCACTGATGAAATTGTTCAAATTGCCCGTCCCGGTAATGATAAGTGCCCTGGTACTTACCTTCCTGGTACCGTCAGCCGCGTTAGCATTGGACACGGGCTCGCTTACCAAGGTGGTGGACCACGTGAGACAAATCTTCTTATAAGTGACACCGCGGAAAACTTCAATAGCCGCGGCTGACTCCGGATGGCATATGCACTAATCGTGACATCAACAGTCTCCGACTGGGTTTAAGACCTTGGGATTTCCTTGGGGTTTGTAAATGAACTCAAAAGCGCATTGCCAAGCAAACTTACTGAAGGCACACTTTCAGATATCCCGCATGGGGCGGGCGAAACACCGACTTATGGGGGACCTGAATGGGAGTCCGGCGTGTTCTTTTAGCGAGCGTAATTACTTCAGCTCTGACTGTTACGGGAGCTGGCATTTCATCCGCCGCGACCCTCCCGACCCTAGGCACAAATTCACCGACAACCACACCGACAGCAGACGCCGCTGTGCCTGCAGCAGATGAAACTGCATCCGATACAACCCAGCAGAGCCTGTCGGACACCGCCGCCCTGTCCCCGCTTTCGGGCCCGGACGGGCACCTGGCCGGCAGCCGAAAGGCCGCCGAAATGGTGGGGCGCGATCTGACCGACAACGTGCGCTTGGAGTGGAACCCTGTCACGGGGAACATCCTGCTCACCGGGGACCTGCTCCATCTGGAGGGCGCCGACCGCGACATCGATATTTCATGGCGGTACAACAGCATCAACGATGACGGTCCCATGCTCTCTGCGGGCACTCTCGAAACAGCGCTGAAAGTCGGTGCCGACAATTCGGTCACCTACACGGCTGCCGACGGCGGCGAATACAAATTCGTGCCCAAGGCCGGCGGCGGCTGGACCATGCCGCCAGGATTGAACGCCACGATCACCGCATTCAGTTCCACCGCCGTGACGTTGAGGCTCAACGACAGCGGGGAAACGAATTTCTACCAGAAAGTCAACGGTGTTTTCCGGTTGACGCATGCCGGGCATCATTACAGTGCCGCCGCCGACCGCGTCACCTACGCCTATGACACTTCCGACCGTCTGGCGAGCATAACCACACCAAACGGGCGAAAGGTCACCTTCGAATACGCCGACCCCTACACCAATTCCCAGCCCTCAATGATCACCGATTCGACCCTCGGCCGATCGATTGAATTCGACTACAACACCTCCGGCCAAATGACCGACGTGAAAGACGCCGCAGGCGGAGAGCACGAGTTCGATTACGAAGGCGGACTGGTAAGCGAGTACACAGATCCCCGCGAAACAGACACGGATATCGACTACTACAGCGACGGCAAAGCCGAAGAAGTCCTCTACGGCGGAGAATCAGCGGGAACCTCGCACTACTTTTCCTACGGCAGTTCGTCCATCTCATCCGGGGCCGACACAAGCAGCGCGAACACCTCATATCTGACAGACGCCGGCAACCGGCAAACCGCCTACATGTTCAACTCCGCCAGGCAGGTCACTAAGATCACCGACCCGCTCGGACACACCACCACGAAAACCTACAACGCCCACGACGATGTGCTCACGACCCTGGACAGCCTGGGGAACCTGACCACCACGACCTGGAACCCAAACAACACCCTCGCCACCATCACGTCGCCCGCCGGGGCGGCCGGCGGGACCGGGAAGCAGATCTCCTACACCTACCCCGCCCCCACTACAGGGGAGGCCTGGCTGGAGTTCCAACCCCTGTCTTCAACGGACAGTGAAGGCAACACCACTACCTACACCTACGACTCCGTCACCCAGCGCCACTATCAAACCGTGACGCCCTCGGGGCAAGGCGGAACCCTTGCGAACCGCTACCAGGGCGATGCCGCAGGGACCTCCTGCGGGGCCTTGCGCGGACAGCTGTGCAAGACGATCGACGGCAAGGGCAACACCACCTCCTTCACCTACGACGCCTCCCGCAACCCGGTCACGATCACCCGTCCCGCTCCGCTCGGAGTCGTCACCAACACCTTCGACGCCGCCGGCCGGGTCGCGACAACGAAGGACGGCAAAAACCAGACGGCCACCTACGCCTACGACAGGATGGACCGGCTCACCGAAACCCGGTACGGATCCACCTGCTCTGCAGCAACGTGCGTGACCTACGCCTACGACGGGAACGGCAACCTCACCTCCCGCACCGACGCTGCCGGCACCACGACCTACACCTACGACAGTCAGAACCGGCCCAAGAACAAGACCATCGGCGGAATCACCACGACCTTGGCTTGGGACCACGCCTCCAACATCACCTCCTACACCGACCCGGCCGGGACCGTGGCCTACCGCTACGACGACGATGACCGGCTCATCGCCCTCGCTGCGCCAGGTGGCTCCTGCCCGGCCACCCCGGTGTTCCCGAACAGCACCAAGTGCACCGGCTTCAGCTATGACAACAACGACCGCCGCACCGTGGTGAAGCACCCGAACGGGGTGAAGAACACCACGGTCTATGACAGGGCCGACCGCATCACGAGCATCACCGCGACCAACAGCTCCAATACCGTGCTCTCCAAGCGGGCCTACACCTACACCGTCGGGGCCACCGGCAAGGACGGTGCGCTGCGCAAGACCATGACTACCGAAACCGGGGCTCTCACCACCTACGCTTACGACAAGATGAAGCGGCTCACCCAGGCAGTGACCGGGGCCAGCACCGAGGCGTGGACCTACGACGCCAACGCGAACCGGCTCACCTCAGCCAAGACCGGCGCCGCCACCGTGCATTACGCCTACAACGCCGCCGATCAGCTTTGCTGGACCGCCCCCACCGCCGGGACCTGCGCCACACCCCCAACAGGGGCAGCGACCTACACCTATGACGCGAACGGGAACACCACCAAGGCAGGTGCCCCGACCAGCGTGTACAACGTGTTCGACCAGATGACTTCACACACCCGCTCCGGCACCACAACCCCGTTCACCTACGCCGGGTCATCCAACACCGAGCGCACCACGGCCGGGACCACCAGCATCCTCAACGGGCTGCTCGGCATCACCCGCACCACCACCGGCAGCAACAGCACCTCGTTCGTCCGCGACAACGAAGGCGAGCTGCTCAGCATGACCAACAGCGCCGGCACTTTCTACTACACGGCGGACGCTCTCGGTTCCACTATCACCCTGACCGACAGCAACCAGGCCAAAGCCGCCAACTACACCTACGACTCCTGGGGCACCACCACCGCCACCGGACCCCAGGCTGGCAACAACCCCTTCCAATACACCGGCGGCTACAAAGACACCGCCACCAACCTCACCAAACTCGGGGCCCGCTACTACGACCACACCACCGGACGATTCACCCAGCCCGACCCATCCAACCAGGAAGCCAACCGGTACGCTTACGCAAAATGCAACCCCACTAATAACACCGACCCCACCGGCTTGGTTAGCCTAGACTGCGGCTTTTCTATCGCTATGCTAGGGATTTCAGCAATCGGCCTCGTTGCTGCGGCGTCCTCGGTGCCTGTGACAGGTCCTGTCGGTGTAGGAACTGTTATCGCGCTAGGTACTACCATTGTCGGGGGCGCGGGTTCGGGGGCGGCTACGGTGGTGGCATGCACATGAGCCGCACCTTTATCGTGATCATGTCCCTGCTCGTAATTGCCGGCGTCATGCTAAGTGTTGCTGCCGAAACAACCGAGCTCTCGGTCGCGGGGATAGTGGTAGCTGCCTGTGGCGCCCTCGGTGTGGGGTCCGCCATCTACTCCAGGAACCGCCGCTGAGTAGCGACTCTCTGATCGTCACGCCTGACATCGTTTCGGCCTGTTAGGACCCGCTCAGATAATGACGGTGCAACAACAAAGCGCCCCTGTTCCTCAAGTAGGAGCAGGGGCGCTTTTTGCCGCGCGGGCCGTAGACCCGCGTCGCGTTTACGGGACCTAACCACAGGGAATGTCGGTTGCAGAATCCCTGGTGCTTCATGGGTACTGCAGCTTTGACATGCGGACAACGAACCGTTCAAATTTTGTGGAGGATACTAACTACATGAACCACTTAGGTTGGATAATTGCCCTGCTTCTGGCCCTCGTCCTAGCCATATGTCTCGTGCTTTACGGGGTGCGCAGAACTCGTGTCACTAATGAAATGACTCAGAAGAGCGGCGTCTCTGTTTCTGGAGCAACTGCATCGGCCTCACTCGTTTGGAAGCACGGTGTCGAGTCGCTGAAGAGCAGAGCGGCCAACCTTGTCGAGAGCAACCCTAAATACTCGAAGATCGAGTTCATGCCTGACAGGCTTGAAATAGTGGTCAAGCCGAACATATGGACGTGGGGAGAGGTCATCACGGTAGCATTTCCAAGCATCGAGGACTCATCAAAGGTCGATGTAAAGTGCTCTCCTCGCGTAAAAACCACCATGTATGACTACGGACAGTGCGGAAAAGATTTGGCGGAGTTCATCACACATATGAAAGCCGCCTAGACGCGACCCACCTGACCACGGCGGTCACAGCAAAGTGCCCCTGTTCCTCAAGTAGGAGCAGGGGCGCTTTGCTGTCGTGGAACGGCGAATGTTTGGCTGCAGGTAGGTGCCTGACCCCGTGGAAGCCGGTACCGGAGCAGGGGCACTATCACGCATCAGGTTGTAGCCGGCCCAGCAGGCGCAGGAATCCGAGCGGGACGCAATCGGCGAAGACACGCCGTTCCTATTGGTCGTGCAGGTTAGCCCGTCGTATCTTCGGTCCAGTCGAGAGCGGCGGTCAGCCGGTCGGCGTCGGGCAATTCTTTGCGTACCTCGGCAGGCAGGGACTCATAGGTGTAGGAGGCGACGGCCATGGGTGAAGTGGACCTGCCGAGGCTGTAGCGGACGGTGTGGTCGTTCTTGCTGCCGCAGATCAGGATGCCCACAGTGTCGTTGTGCGCTTCGCGGCGGAGCCTGTCATCGACGAGGGCGATATAGAAGTTGAGCTTGCCTGCGTATTCGGGCTGGAACTTGCCGGTTTTAAGTTCGATGACGAAGTAGCGCAGTTGCTCGACGTGGAAGAACAGCAGGTCAAGGTAGAAGTCGTCACCGCCGACGTCGAAGTGAACCTGGCGGCCGACGAACGCGAACCCGGGACCCATTTCCCGCAGGGTGTCGGTGATGCGGTCCATGAGCGCTTGCTCGAGATCGCGTTCGGCAACCTCCCCGGAGAGGTTAAGGAATTCGAAGTTGTAGGGGTCCCTGGCGGCCTGCTGGGCCAGCTCCGAATCCGGTGCAACAAGCCGTTGCACAAAGTTTGACGGCGCCGTACCGGTCCGATCCATGGACTTGTTCATCATCATGTTCATCAGGACGTTCCGGGACCAGCCGTACTCCACAGCGGCCGACGCGTACCAGGCCCGTTGCTCCGGTGTCTGCGCCTTGTCCAGCAACACGGTGACGTGGCCCCACGGCAATTGTGCAACAGGCTGTTGCACAATTGGATCCGGCCAAGCAGCAGCGAATCCGCGCATGTAGAACAGGTTGCGCCGCGACAATCCCTTCATCTCCGGGAACTCTGCCCGCAGATCGTCTGCCAGCCGTCCCATCACACCACTCCCCCAGCTCTCGACCTCCTGGCGTTGAAGGATGGTGTGGCCGATGGACCAATACAGCTCGATCAGTTCGGTGTTTACGGCCCGCAGCGCCTTGGTGCGCGCGGTCCTGACCCGATTTTTGAGTTCGCCCAGCAGGTCGGTGTAGCCGTTGGGGAGGGAAAGGTCGCCGGCTGGAGTCATGGATTCGATCCTATCTATCCGGAAACTACTTCATGGCCCCGAAGGTTAGTGGCAGGCAGTCGAAGATGCCCGGGTTCGGGGCGCGTGTGCGGGAGAGAAGTGAGGCCCGGCGTTCAGGAGGACTTGTGGCCGTTGTAGGCGCAACTTCTTGAACGGCCCTTCCTTGTCCATGAGGATTCGCATGTGCGGGTCGGCATGGTTCAACCACCAAGTGCTGACTCCAAGGGCCGGCTCCAGCCGGAGGTGTTCCCACGCGCGCCAGATCCAAAGAACTTTGGACTATCCGGCCAGGCTCAACCCGTTCGCGTTATCCGGTGCTAAGCACCAGGATCGTGGCCCAGGATACGGAGCAATACACTCCTGAGAATGGGAGACCGCCCCCGGGGGAAGTCTCCCCATTCGTTAGACCGGGCGGCCTATCGGGAAGGGCCGCTCTTGGTCCGTTCCGCACCCATGGCTGCCCCTGGGCGGGTCTTTTTGGCTTTGGCTGTGCCTTTACCCAGGGTGATGGCTGCGCTGGGGTGCGTCCCCTCGCTGCGTTCCGCCGCGGCACGGCCTCGGATTTGGGTTTCGTTGGCGCCGGTAGTGGCAAGGGATGCGGCGAAAGCTTCCTGGCGCTCGGCGGAGCCGTAGCCGGCGGACGAAGCAGTTTCTGCTCCGGGGCCTTGGTCTTTGAGCCGGCTGCTGTCGTTGCCGGTGACGCGGTTTTCAATCTCGCGGCCGACGCCTTCGAGGCGGGTGAAGAGTTCCTTCTCGGCTTGTTCGTAACGCTTTTCCATTGACGCCCGGTGTGTGCCTTCGAATCCGCCTTCAGCCAGGAGCCTGGCTTCGTGCATGTCCTTGGCGGCTTTGACGAACGCGGGATCCTTGAAGTGTGAATCGCCGACACCGTTGAGGTGGGCGGTGGTTTCTTGGCGCAGTTGGTCGATGTCGGGTCCGTTGATCCCGTCTTTGCCGATGAGGTACAGGCGTTCCTTGATCTCGGCATCGGCCGCTGCCATGGCGTTGGGGGTTTTCGCGGTGTGCGCGCGCTGCAGGGCCTTTGCGAGCTCGGGGTTGGCCAGGTACTCGACGGGTATCTGGTGGCGTTCCATTTCAGGGGCCAGTTTCTGGGCCTGGGCGCGGAGTTCTTCGGCATGGACCGCTGCGAGCAGTTGCATGGCCTTCTTGTGTTCGGCGGCCGCCTTGCGTGTCTCGTCCTGGCTGGTTGCCAGCGCGTCCTGTCGGGCCTTTTCCGTGGTGATGGTTTGGAGATATGACTCCAGATAGGCGCCGTCCGCATCGACGTCGTGGGTGTCGATGGCGTAGCGCGTCAGGACTTCCTGACGGATTCTTTCCGAGGCTGCCAAGGCGGCGGGGTCATGGTCTTTCCAGCCCTCCGCCACGGCATGCACGCCGGCGATGTCATTGGGCTGGGCTTTGTCCCACCACTGGTCTTTCTCCACCGGTGCCAGTGCCGCGCGCGCGGCACTGCGCTCGGCCGCGAAGCGCGTCCCGGCGTCGTGTGCTGCCTGGGCGTCCCGGTGTTCCTGCTGCCGCAGGGATTCCTGCCGGTGCCGGGCAAGTGTTTCGGCAATGCGTGAGGCCATCAGCAGGGCCTGCCGCATTCCGTTGTCCAGGACATCATCCATTCCGTCCGAGTCACTCATGGCGTTCCCCTTATCCCTTGGTGTGATTCTTTATCGGTCGAGCACAGGTCCGGACCCGCGCCCTGTGTGTTGGCGGGTTCTTGCCGGGGTTGGAGTGGCCGGCACGGCCAACCCAGGGCGGGTGGGAACCATGCCGCGAAGGCCAATCTCCACCGGCTTCGGCACGGTCCTCCGCTCTGGTGCTGTCTGTTCCGGTGCGTCGGCCGTGACTGGTCGCGGCATGGACGCCGCGAACGGTTTCAGCTGCTCGGTGACGATGGCACGGATCCGCTGCGCTTCCCTCGTGCGCCCGGACTGTTGGTGCATTTCGTGGATGGCGAAGGCAGTGTTGACCAGCTGCAGCATGAGCGCTGATTGGGCAGCCGTTTTGTTCTTGCCCGAGGCCGCCATGAACAACATCGCCGTCCCGGCAACGGAAGGCAGGGGCACGGGTTTTCCATGTGCCTTTGGCGTCCTGAGTTGGGCTGTGCGGGACAGTTCAGCCGCGGTGGCCGCCAGCGGTCCGGGCGTTGGTTCCAGGCAGTGCGACCACGCCGCAAAGGCACCGGACACTTCCCGTGCAGCCTTCGCCCACGTGGCGTGATCATCATGCGGCAGTGCCCGCAGCTGCTGAACCAGTTGCGTTGCGTTACGGGTGTACTCCTCCCACATTTCTGCCGGCGGTATTGCCTTCTCGGGGCCGGTCCTGGACACCTTGCGCTTATTGCGGGCAGCTGCGTTCCATTCGGCTGCAGCTTCCATCGCCAACTGTGGCGAGTCCCTCCATCCTTCCCGCAGCGCGGTGAGCTTGAGGTCGGAGGCGAGGGTGCCGCCACCGAACCAAATAGGCCGCTCCCCCGGCTTCGGCCGCTCGGCTACCGAGTACCCAACAATGACGTCCGTGGTGTTCTTCGCATAGCGCGGCCGGACCAGTAATCCGGTGTCGCGGGCGCGGCGGACGAACTCCGCTTCGGATACCGACGCGCCTGCGCTGGCACGCACCTTCCGTGCCAGCGACCACCGGTGCATTTCACGCTCATCCCTGACCGCAGTGGCCTTCTCGGCACGATCGTAGCCGCGGGCTGCATGCACTGTGGAGAGCTGTTCCAGCCCGTACTTGACCTCCAGCTCCCGGCAGGTGTTCTGCGCACGCTTGTAATCACCGTGCGTGGAGGCTTTGGTGCCGTCCTCCCGGACCAGGGACACCGCAATGTGGATGTGGTGGTTCCCGTTCTCGCTGGTGCCGTGGTTGATCGCAGCCCACCGGCACTGCGCCTTGCCGCTGGCTTCGGTGAAGCCCATCGCGTCCACGAAGTCGTTGGCGATATCACCCCACTGCTGGTCCGTCAGCGGGCCTTCTTCGGCGCGCAGGCTCAGCGAGCAGTGCCACACGTCGGCCTGCTTATACCCGTTCTCCACCCGCCGCTTCGCCGCCTGGTCCCAGCGGAAGTCCTTCTGCCGGACCTCGACCCCGTAGGCCCTGCGCGGCTGGTCCAGATGCTTCGCGATCGCCAGCGCATCGGCGTGGTCCAGGACCCCGTCGTCGTACCACGCCATGATCGCGGCATCACCCGCGACCAGGTGCGGATCCGTGTGCGCGTTCTTCGTCTTATCCGCATCGGTCGACGCCAGATACACCAGGAGCCCCGCCATTCTCGAGCCACGGGTAATGTTCGGAATCATCTCCCTACATCAGCCCCTCGACCGCGCGATCGATCCGCCCCGCCACCTGACGCACATACCCCAGCACCACGGCCGCATCCTCCGGGAAATCCTCCCCCGCGTTGGCATGCCGGGCGATCTGGTTCACGTTGTTCGACACCCGCGCCAGCAGGGTGTGCAGGGCCATCAGCTCGGCCATCGCCGCCTTACGCTCCGTGGGTGTCTCGGCAGACTCGGACAAAGCAGCGGACATCAGCAGGTTCGGCACCGTCACCCGCTCCCGCGCCGCCCGGGCAACCAGCCGCGCTTCCTCCTCCGCGGTCACCCACACGGTGCGCCGCTTCTTCGAACCCGCCGGCGCGTTCTCCCGCCGCCGCTTCCCCAAACGGCCTCGCCCGATCGGTTCCTCACCCAACGCGCTTTCACCGCCCTTCCCACGACCCTCAGAATGCCCAGCGCAGCGACCCCGGAACCCCGGGGACCACACCCCCAGTGTGCCCGACTCGACAACAAATGTCGAAAGGTTTCACCACTTACGGGTACGTAAGTGTATAGCTTGCTCCGCCGGGGCTGAGTTTTGGAGGCGAGGCACCCTGGGGCCGTGAATCGGACCTGTCGTGCCGTCCGGTTAGGCTGGCATCATGGCTACCCTCGATATTGAACAGACACGCAACCAGGCCCGCGCACTCCTGGACTCACGCATCGAATCCGTCACCGCACTGGTGAAAACCCGCCAACGGATCACCGACCTCAAAGAACAGCTCGCCGCAGCCGAGCGTGACGACAAGCGCGCCTACGTGCGTGCCACCAAGGACGGCTGGAGCCCCGAGGAATTAAAGAAGCTCGGACTCGAAACCGGCGCCGCCGGCCGCCGCAGGAAGGCCGGCGGCCGCTCCGCTACCAACGATTCCGTGGCATGCACAGATAGCGCCGCGACACCGGCAAACCAGTAGCGTCTCCCCTCGCCCACCTGTGCACGGCAAAAGCTAAATCCTCCGGGCTTTTCCCGCACACACCTGGACGACGGGACCCAGCCGACCGGCTGCACACAACCGCCAGGTCACCACCGGCCCCGACACTCACCACCGCACCCCGGCGGTCATGCACAGCCTCCACTTCGGGGCGGTTGCCAGCGGCAGACTTTCCCACGGCCCACGCCGTCCTGCGCCCGACCCGCCGGCAAGGCGGGGCCGGCCCCTTTTCAACCGTGGACAACACCGACTGAGGCGCCGGCGGAACCCAAGAAGGCCGGCACCCTTCCAGGTGCCGGCCACAACCGCCCTGCTGCAGGACGGGGACCTCCGGCACCAGCGTTCAGGGATGTGTGGACAGCGCCCGTCCCGTTGCTGCGCCGGCTGTTCGGCCGGGCCGGGGCCAGCTCTAGCTTCCCGGACTGCTGACCGATACTTCACCGGTTTCCAGGGTTTGCCTCAGGCAGTCTGCAATTCGCTGGGCATCTTCTGCCGTGGCTGAAGCGACCAGTTTGATGCCCAAGTGCGAGGAAGGCATATCCGCAGACTGAAAGGCTTCTTCAATGCTTCGGTCATTCAAGCATTGTTGATAGGGGCCGCTTCTCGCACCGAGCACGCCCACCTGCCACCGGTCCGTTGCCCCATCCGGGGCGCCCGGGTCTGCGTCGGCGCCACTGGCCCCGCATCCCGTCATGGACAGCACGATGACGGCCCCCACCACTGCAACGAGACCCCAACGTCCGGCGCCCATCGTTCCTCCACGATTCATCCGCTCCTTAAAGGCGAACATACCTTCGCTCCTATGAAGCGTCCAGCTACTGGAGGGCACGCCGCAGCGTGACCGAGTTTAACAACTCCTCCGGAAGCAGAGAAGGACGGGTGCCAGCCCTTCCCGCTCCTGCGCCGGCTAGACTCCGGGCAGGAAGACCGCGTGCCCCGTTGACACTCAATATAGGTGAGTCGATGATTGCGACATGATCCGACAGCAAGTCACACCCCTCCGTATAATCCTCGGTGCGCTTGCTCTTGGCGCCCTGCTGACCCAACTAGTGGTGGTCCCATGGGCCGCCGCTGAGTACGCCAACGCCTACCCCGAGGTTGCGTATCTGGCGGCACCCTACATAACGGCAATCGTGGTTGCGATCATCGGTTTCGAGGTGGCTTTGCTGGCAGCCTGGCAGCTGCTCTCGGCCGCGGCGGCGGGCGAGGCTCTGAACAGCCGGTCAAAGCGATGGGCAAATGTCCTGGCAGCATCGCTAATCTTCATGGCAGCGATCTTCGCAGGTGTTTGTGTACACGCCGGTTCCTTCGCAGCCGTCGGCGGTCCTCCGATGTTATTCGGACTTCTTGCCTCTCTAGCCCTTGTGCCCGTCGCTTTCACTCTCAGAAACAGGGCCGTGGATTTCTTGCAGGGCGATGATGCCCACCGCGTATCGCGGTAAGTTGCTCCGTCTGAGCATAGCGATTTGCAATGCCAGTTCGGATGCCTGCGCGGAGCGTACCGATGACCAACCCGTAGCATGTCTCTTATCTACAGGAGGCAACTACGGCCGTCACAGCGAGCGAAGCCAGGCGCAACCTCGGCCGCCTCATCGAACGGGTCAACATCGACCGCACCGAAATTGAGATTGTGTCAAAACGTGGATCTGCGGTGCTTATGTCGAAGGACCGGTACGACGCGCTAGTGGAAACAAGCTACCTGCTGGGCTCACCCAGGAACGAGCGCCGCCTCATGTCGGCCCTTGAGTCCGTGCGCGAGGTCGAAACCGTCGAGCACAAGCTTTCAGAACCGTAACCAGACGCACGTAGCCTTGACCGGCTAGCGTCATGACCACCTGCCCCGGACGAGGCATCGAATTTTTAAAGCGTAAAAAGGTAGCTGTCTAAGGAAACCTCGGATGACTTTAAGCCGATAGCATCTGTCACTTCGGCGCGCCGCCAGATCAAAGGTGATCCGTGGCATAGGTTCGAAGTGCCCGCTCCCACTCAACAAACCCGTACCGAGCGGGTAACCACCCGCTAAGCGTCTCAAGTGCAGATTCATTGTCCGAAACGAGCGGGTCGTCCCTAGATGAGCGTTGTCCCGAAAGCGAGGATCCGGTGAAGGCTGACCACTATGACAAATTCGCCCTGAACTACGCGGCGGAGAACGCATCCAGCCTCCTTAATGCCTACTACGAGCGTCCGGCGATGATCGACCTCGCCGGAAACGTCGACGGCCACCGGATCCTGGACGCCGGATGCGGTGCCGGACCCCTGTCCGCCGCGCTGGCCGCCAAAGGCGCCATCATGACCGGCTTCGATGCCAGCCCTGCGATGGTTGAGTTGGCCAGACAACGGCTGGGACAGAGCGCGGACCTGCACGTAGCCGACCTCAGCAAACCGCTCCCCTTCGCGGACGATTCCTTCGACGACGTCGTATCGTCCCTGGTCATCCACTATCTCAAGGACTGGTCGGAACCCCTGGCCGAGCTGCGGCGGGTCCTGAAGCCGGGAGGTCGCCTGATCCTGTCGGTAAACCACCCCTTCGTCTACAAGGTCATCGAGCCGGACGCTGACTACTTCGCTATCACCGAGTACTCGCAGGAGAACGACTTCAATGGACAAACCGCGACGCTGACGTTCTGGCATCGGCCGCTGCACGCCATGACCGATGCGTTCACCGAGGCGGGCTTCCACCTGAAGATGATCAGCGAACCGCCCGCCTCTCCGGATGCACCCCGGGAGCTTTTCCCTCCCCACCTCGAAGACCGGACAGCGTTCGTGGCCTTCATCTTCTTCGTCCTCGAAGCAAGCTGAGGGAGCCGACCCACCAAGCCCTATCCCAACCCCCCATCGAGAGTGTTATCGGCCGGTTGTTCAGCTGTTGCGGGTGAGTCCAGCTTGTACGGATGAAACGATTCGATATGATCGGCGTCGAACGAGTCGGCGGGGGTGCCCGGCGATCCACCTCAGTCATGTGACGGACTCAGTCCGGGAAACAGAAGGGGCGCCTCCCTATGATTGCGCTGCTGATCGCTGCTGCTTCGGCCCTGATTTTGTCGTTGAGCGGCACACCGGTGCTCGCTCGCTACCTGGTCAAGAAGAACTTCGGCCAGTTCATCCGCGAGGATGGACCCACCTCCCACCACATCAAGCGTGGCACTCCCACCATGGGCGGGGCATGGATCATTGGGTCGGTGGTGATCGCCTATTTTGCAACGCACGGCATCATGATGATGCTTGGTGCATCGCCCGGCCCGACAGCCTCGGGGTTGTTGCTGCTCATGGTCACCGTCGGCATGGGCTTCGTAGGCTTTATTGATGACTACATCAAGGTCTCCAAGCAGCGCAGCCTTGGGCTTACTGCGCCGGCGAAGATCATCGGCCAAACCGCAGTTGGGATAACGTTCGCCGTTCTCGCTCTCAACTTCCCCAATGAGAACGGGCACACTCCGGCCTCCACCGCAATCTCATTCGTTCGGGACACATCCTTCGATTTAGCCTTCGCCGGGCCGCTGATCGGCGCAATCTTGTTCATCCTATGGTCCATCCTGATCCTCACCGCGACATCCAACGGCGTAAACATCACCGACGGGCTGGATGGCCTGGCCGCGGGGGCGTCAATCTTTGTGTTCGGCGCATACATGCTGATGGGCATCTGGCAGTTCAACCAACGATGTGCTGATCCCAGTGTCCCGATCAATATTTGCTACGAAGTGAGAGATCCGCTCGACCTGGCCCTGATCGCGGCTGCGCTGTGCGGCTCCCTTGTCGGATTCGTCTGGTGGAACACCACACCGGCGAAGATCATCATGGGTGATACCGGATCACTTGCCCTCGGGGGCGCGATCGCAGGGTTCGCGATTCTGTCCCGCACTCAGCTGCTTCTGGTCGTCATGGCCGGTCTGTTCGTGATGATCACCCTGTCCGTCATCATCCAGGTGAGCTTCTTCAAACTCTCCGGCGGCAAGCGCGTCTTCCTCATGACGCCGCTGCATCACCACTTTGAATTGAAGGGCTGGGAACAGGTCACAGTGGTGGCCCGCTTCTGGATGATTGCGGGCTTTTTCGTCGCCGTCGCCCTTGGAATCTTCTACGCCGAATGGGTTGTACTGCTCTAACAGTTTCATCCCAGCGAAATCCAGACCGGTCGAAAGCGCCCGATTCGGCTTTTCCAAGGGCGTGGGGCTTGGCAGGAGCCATGGCCGGCCGTAATGCTCCAATTGCCTTGATGATTCGGGCAATACCCATTGTGCTGGTTGTGCTCTGCTTTGGTTGGTTGGGGTACTGGGCAGGGCTTGTCGCTCAGCCCCAGCGGCTCGCCTGGTCCAGCATCCTCCGGGTGTCCTCTATGGCTGGACGCTTTCAGCGCGTGAGCGGTTGCTGTGTCGAGCCGGTCCAGGATCTCGGTCAGTTCATCCATGGACGCCCGCTGGTAGTCCTCCCCGCCCTCGCCTCCCCGCTCCCGGGATTCCCACATGTCATCGGTGACGGGCTGCCGAGCGACGACGCAGGCGGGGCATTCGGCGGGTTCCGGAGTCACTTCGAGTTGCTGGCCATGGATGGCCCAGGAGCCGTCCCTGCGCTGCCGGATATCCTTCACGGTCACGGTATGCGATGACGCCGAAAGTGGCAGCCACTGACCGTGGCAGGCTGCTGGGCGGTCCACAGGCTTGAGTCCCTGTGACAGTGAGGCATAAGCCGATGGTCCACTGCGACAAATATGAGCGAGAGCCTATGACGCCTGTGAATAGCCTGAGCGCGATCGAAGTCCCGTCTTCGCTGGGGCTCCCCTGTCCCTTTTGAGCATGCTTCAGCGGGACACCTTGTCCGGACATACTCACGGTTATCGGACTTGGACGGCTGCAATCGCAACTCCCGTAGAGTGTTGAGAATACGTAGGAGGTCAACTTGCCCGCCGATCACACCCCTCCTGGATTTGCCCCCGAGCCTAATGGCGGCGGATCAGCGACCGACTGTAACCGGTTAACGGCGCGGGCTAGGGCGTCCCGATCGAAAAAGAACGCCCCACCAGGCTTTGCCGGTGGGGCGTTCTCGGGTGACGGGCTGAAGCTCAGCCTTGAGCCTTAGCCATCCAGATCGAAGTAGGCGTATCCGGCTCCGTAGAGGCAGTCGTTGGCCCCGACTGCGGAAGGATTGAAGGGGAAATGATCCTTGCTCCAGTCGTTTTCAAACTGGTGCACGGTGTATCCGACCTTCACATGTCCGCCCTCGGTCAGACATTCGACAGCCACCTGCCGCCAATCAGTCAGGGCCTTCGGGTTGGCCTGCTGCACCTGGTACAGGGCCATAACCGTGCTGATGCCCTTCGCGCAGTCGACGGACGCGGCGTCAAGAGCATCCCCATCTGTCACTCCTTCGTAGGGCAACTCGACGTAAAAGCCCTGGGCAGACTTCCGGAATTCCGGATCAAAACCGCGGTCGGTCAGGCATTTTTCGTACTTGCGGTGAGCCGCTTCGTAAGCGGCTGTAGCAATTTTGCCGTTCTTGACCGCGCCTGTCACCGCTCGGTGCTCCGCCGGCGACGATGCCGCGGCCTCAAGGGCCGTCTCAAAGACGCCGGAAAGCCCGCCCTCGAAGGTTTCATTTTGAGCGGTACCGGAATCGACGCTTGCTACAGCAGCCATGCCGCCCAATCCAGCGGCAGCCAGGCCACCGGCAAGGGCCGCTGCCCCAACCATGACGCGAAATTTCTTAGCCATTACCAATCCTCTTTTCACGAGTATCTTCGTTGTTACTGTGCTTTTTATGAGACAGGGAATTGTTCCGGCTATGCCTTCTTTTGGCAGTCCCAGCGACTTCCGTTGGATGCGGTCCAGTACCCGATCTTCTTAGTGGAAGTTATGCTCTCAGGGCCGATGCCGGCGATCGAATCCGGACCGTATGCGATGTGGTCGCCTCCGGCGACCGCCCTGCCCCGTGCGATGAGGACCTTCCCGCTGGTGTCGGGAGCACATTGGTCCACATAAACGTAAGTGGTGTAGGGAGACGCTACCGGAAGAGCGATGCGGCCTCTTCCGAGGGTGCCGTCGGCGACTACCGCATACGCCGCGGCCGCGGTGCCGCCGGCCATCGCCGCGGTAAGCAGAAGGGTGGCGCCGACGATGGTACCTCGTCTTTTCGTGGTGGAACTCTTGGTAGATCGCATTGTCTAACCTTTCCCCTAGAGGTTGACGTCTTAGCGGTCCAACAAACGATCTCGTCGGCATTGCGCATCGAACGTCAGCGAGTGGTCCGCTGACGCTATTAATGAACCGGACCGAAGTCAATATCGTTTAACCAAACTCGCCGATTCGTGAAAGAAATTTTTCACGAATCGGCGATTAGTCGTCTTTGGCTGCGGCTTCCAACCCTATGGCGCGATTTGCAGCATCGGCAGGATCTGGAAGGACACCAGCAGGTTTACGAGGAACCCTACGATGCCAGTAGCACCTATTCCGACTGCGGCACCCGCCAGCGCCTTGCGGGCCCCTCGACGTATTCCCATGGCACCAAGGATCACGGCGATGATGTTCAGAGCGGTGACGAGGCCCCAACCAATGGCCGCGACGGTGTAGATGTTGTCGTAGTCGTACCTTGCTGCCGCCTGCCGTGCGGCGATCGGGCCGGCATAGGTGGTGAACCAGGTGAGAAGCACACCGATCGCTGCGGCGATAAATGCCGCCCATGCGATTTTGCCGGTCCGCCGACGGGTCGAAACGGGTTGCGCCGGGGAGCCTGACCGGGCCTCGGGAGAAGTCTGCTGATCGTTCATATTCCGGAGTCTAACTGTGTTGCGTGCCACTGAGACCTTCTAAGGCCTGACTTGGCCGCTGGATATGAAAATCCATTCACCAGCGTCCCGGACGGCAGCTTTCGTCCAGCGGTCGCGCGTGCCCCGGTCCAGCTCTGCCCCTGATGGTGCGCTAATCCGTCTGGTGGGAGGCCAACCCAGCAGTGGGGCGAAACCTCACCACCCAGAGCCCAAACAACTCAGATCAACAACCCGTTGGAGACTAGGTGTAATCTCCACGGATCGAGGTTCCGGAGCGAGGGTAACGAGCGCGATCCGGCGCATCGCCAGGCCGGACAGGTAACCGACCGTTGCGCCCATGTTCTTGCGACGGCCACGAGCAGCGCCCCACCGGGCCGGTCCGCGGCCGGAGCAACACCAAGCCGCGCTGTCCCGACGTGGTTCATGTCTTTCCTTCTGCGGCAGACGTGTGGGGGCGCTGCGGCGCGTCGTGGCGACGTGGTGATTGTCCTCGGAAGTAGTTTTCGGTTGGATCGGCTGCGGCCGATTACGCGGCAATCTGAAAATTGCTGAAAATGCATAAGGCGCGCGGGGGCCGGCGGAGGCTCCCACGCGCCTTATTTTTGCTTTGTGCGGTTGGGCTTAGGGGTAATCGGTAGTCGGGTTACCCGAGTAACAGATCGAACCATCTGTCATTTGGGCGAACGAACCGATGGTGACATGGGCGATGCCCGCACCCACGACTGTTCCGCCGGCCTCCGCGGCCCACGAGGAGGCGGTTTTTCCACCATTGAAACTCCATGACTGGCTATCAGCAAAGGAGTTCGCCCAGACTACCGACGCGCTCGGTCCTGGAGAGTTACTTCTTCTGGCCAAGTATTGTCAGGCGACGGCGCGTATTCCGTTCTTGACGATATGCAGGCGTTTCGCGCCTTCCGGTGCAGTATCCAAGGCTTCGTAGAGATGAACGGAAAACAGGCACATAGAAGCCTGCAGCCTGTCCAGGTCCGGCCACAGGTCGCTGGCGTCCGTCCGCTCGACGGCGTCAATCACCTGATCGAACGTAGCGTCGAACTCATAGCGACTGCCGCCGGCAGCCGTGCGGAAAGAAACACGGGCGTTACCGCCGAACTCGGAAACCTCCAGAAGGCCGTCGTCGGATGTTCGGTACTTTAGTTGTTCGTACAGTTCAGCGTAGTCGCGCATCGATTCCCTACCTCGTGCTGGACGGGAATGCTGTGATAATCCGGTAGTCCCCGGCCGAAACTGTCACGCGGGGGTAGTAGGTCCGCACTGTTCTTCCATCGTACCGTTTCAGCTGGATGGTGCCCTTGTACGTGTAGGTCTTGTTGGCGGCACGGTAGGTTCCCGAGTAGATGTGTTCGAGGGCGTCTTTAATAGCGAAGTCAGCGAAATCGCGCCAGTTTGCGCCGACCAGCCTAGCCAGCGACTCCCACTGCGACATGTGTTCGGCCTTGATGTGGCGGTATCCCCAGCCCGCGCCGCACCGAAGATAAACAGGCTGGTAGCGGAACGGCACGGTGCTGATGTAAAAGGTGCGGACCAGTTTGCTGGCAGCAGTAAAGACGCCGCAGGCACCCCACGTCACCGGCTGGTAGGCCATAGTGCTGACTCCGCCTGTGATCGAGCGCTTGGAGTCCTCTTCCTCCTCGTGTTCGGCTTTGGGAACGTACTGTTCGCCGTCGACCCACATGGTCAGGTCTTCGTTTTCCGCGATCTCCTCCAGTTCGGCCAAGTCATCGTCTGAAATCGGATCACTGAGCGCCGTTTCCTGCTCGGCGATTGTACTGAGTTCCTCCTCGGTGAGCGGATCTGCCAAAGCGGCTGCATCCGCGGCTTCAACCACCGCTGGGGTGATTGGTTCCGTCTCCGTAGCGTCCGACGGCGCGGCACTCAAAAAAGCCATTGATCCAGTGACGAGAATGGCAACAAGTGTTGAGACAGTTTTTCTCATTGATTCCCCCTGTAAGTCCTTCATGGAAGAAAGTGCCCCGTCCGAAACGCTATGGAGCGGTTCTTGAAGAAACCCTGGGTAGATCTTCGACCTGCTGGAAGGCCGCGCCTGACCGTGCACGGAGCCGGAAACCCCCGGCCTATGGAGGAACGTTCTTGGGTTCAATTGGGAGACAGTCGTAAATCGCCCGGGTGAGTTCCCCCGGATACAACTTGGCCGTCCCGTAAGGCCTGCGAAAACTCACACATCCTTTCTCAAGTGCACACTTCGGTTCCCAGTTCGCGCAGGCGTTCGTCAGTTTGGAGTACACCCCAACCTGACGTCCGGAAGAGAGTTGAAAGACGTCAGGATAGGGTTCTAATCTGCAATTCCTGACGTCGTGAGACTAGAGTCTCAGATTTCACTCTGACCTGTCAGCGGAAGTCACTGCTATGGGACCTACGATTGCCTGTGGGACAGGGAGCCCCCGGTTCAAAGGCTGTGCAAAAACCGACCTCGTGGATTAGCAATCACTGGTCTGTCTACATGTAGACGAGAATGAGGGTCAACTGAGAATAAGTGCAGGACGCGAAGGGAGGCCGCATGACGAATCCGGCTTTACCGGGATGGCCTAGTAGTGACCGCGAATATCGTCGATCCGAGGTTACGGCGCTTGTGGGAAGAGGCGACGCCAAATGGGAGCAAGCCGCTTTCGATGTGCTCCGATGGAAGGTGAAAACCGCGAGTGGCTTTTCGGTAGATGCACCGGGCCCGGTCTCGCAAGGTGACGACGTGATTGTCACAGCGAACATTTGCGGGGTCACCGTTGTTGAGCCGGTGGAAGTCGTATCTGTTGTGCAGGAGCCAGATCGAGTTGGCTTTGCCTACCGCACGATGCCGGGGCATCCTGTTCGTGGTGAGGAAGCGTTTATCGTTCACCGCCACGGCGACGAGGTTCAACTGACGATTCGCTCGCTCACGCGGGCGGCTCCACAGCAACCGTGGCGATTGCTGTACCCACTCCTTCTAATCGCACAGCGGGTCGCGCGAAGGCGATACCTACGTGCGCTCCGATAATCGGGGTAAGAAACGCCGAAACCACGAGAACCGATCTTCTCGAATAAAGCCGCGTCGGACCTTCCCCTGCAGCCATCGGTCATTTATGAGGCTGCGATGCGGCCATTCAGGATGAGGGTAAGGCAGAGTACGGTCAGCGTATGGAAGCTCACCCGATAGATCCGCGTGATCAGACGTCCGAGGTCGCGAAACCGACGTACCGTGTCTATTTCTGGGCAGAGGACGGTGGCGCAAGCGAGGAGTGGGAGCTAAGCGGCGCCGACCTTGACGAGGTACTCGAGTGGATTCCATCGCGATCGCGTGGACGCTCGCACAGCCTCTGGGCAGTGGCCCGAACGCCAGGCGACGTCTGCCATGTACGTCTTCGTGGCATCGACCTCGATACAGAACGCGGAACGTGGCCAAGCTGGGCGAGGCAGGTATACCGGTAAGCCATGGTCATCTGCGCATTGGTTTCCTGCACGCAGGCGGGGCAGATCGCTACTGATGCCAGCTCAACCGGCCACGACTTAGCTTCCACCTGTTTCAGCCAAACAATAGTTAGGCGTTCTCCATGTTCAGGTACCGGTAAACGGTGGCGCGGCTGACGCCAACGATCTTGCCGATGTCAGCGGGTTTGAGGCCCTGGGCCTTCAGCTCATGGGCTCGCTTCACTTTTCGGTCGCCTGCCGTGACTTCCCGCCGTCCCGCCCTGCGCCCGTTGGCGGCAGCTGCAGCCATGCCTGCCTTGGTGCGCTCGGCCAACTGGTCGCGTTCGAGCTGGGCGAACGCGGACATAACGGTGAACATCGCCTTGCCCATGGCGCCTGTGGTGGTGATGCCCTCGGTCAGTGAACGGAAGTGGACACCCCGTTCCTCGAGGTCATCAATGAGCGCCAGCAGGTTCCGCGTGTTGCGGCCCAGCCGGTCAAGCTTCCAAACGACCACTTCATCGCCTTCTCGGAGGTGCTCCAGCATCTTGTCCAGCTCAGGACGCTTGGCCCGTGTGCCGCTCACCCCGTGGTCCGTAAAGACCTTCTTGCAACCGGCCGTTTTCAGCGCGCCATGTTGAAGGTCCGTGTTTTGGTCAACTGTGCTGACCCTGGCATACCCGATACTTGCCACAGCCGTCCTAAGTCACATCAAAGGTTCATTTTAATGTTCCTGAGACTAGCAGACGTGAGACATATTGATGAGACGACGGGGTTGTCTAGAATCCGCGACTTTCTCTCACCTCCAGAAATGGCGGCCGGGGAAGACCGGCTGTCTCAGCAGACGGTCCTTTTCTGGGACTACTCGTCGAACCATTCAACGCCGCCGATGAGATCTCGACGGCATGGAGTACCGTCTGTGGGATGCCTGATGCTATCTTCGATCATCCGCGAGTAGCCCGCGTGTATGACCCTCTTGATCCTGACCGCAGCGACCTAGATACCTATGCAAACCTTGTCGATGAGTTTGGGGCGACTGCGGTCCTGGATGTCGGTTGCGGTACAGGGACCTTCTGCTCGCTTCTGGCGGAGCGCGGCCTAAGAGTGTTGGGCGTCGACCCCGCCGGAGCATCCGTCGATGTCGCACGAACCAAAGCCGGCGCCGATCAAGTGACGTGGGTTGTAGGTATCGCCCCGGACATTGCCGCTGACCCATCCCACCAGGATCAATACGACCTCGCCACGATGACCGCGAACGTCGCCCAAGTCTTCCTTGACGACGAGGAATGGCTCGCCACCCTGCAAGCCATCCGCACATGCCTGCGCCCCGGAGGACGGATCGCCTTTGAAAGCCGCGTGCCCTCTGACCAAGGCTGGAAGCGGTGGACCAAGGAACTCACCCATCGGGTTGTTCACGTCGCCGAGGAGGGGCCAGTCGAGGAATGGGTCCAAGTGACGGACGTCGATGGGGAGTTAGTGACGTTTGAATCTCCGACCATCTTCCTAGCCGACGGTGAGCGCATCGACTCCACCTCCACCCTGCGCTTCCGCACCAAGGAGGCACTCAGCCAGTCCCTGTCAGAAGCGGGCTTTACCAACACCGAGGTCCGCGACCTGCCTTACGCACCGGGCCGTGGTTGGCTCATCATCGCCCGAGCCTGAAGGGACCCGCCAAGGATTCATTAGATTCGATGCGATACTCCAAGAAAAAGTACCCACAGAACACGGCGTCTAAGCGGTAGTCCGCTCCGCGCATAAGCCAGACACCAGCTAGCGCTCATCGTTGAGATCACAGGTTCTGGCTCCGCCAGAACGTTTAGCGACCGCACTCTGAAGCGAAGCCGTGCTTCGCTCCAGTGCGTCCGCTCTCACTGGTCAATAACGCCTTCTCCCTTATTTTGACTGACTATGATTCCGGCAACGAGTTCCTACAGCTCGATCTAGGCCATTTCTAGGGTGATCGTGGCGGTCGAACTGACAGGGTCTCAAATGGTCGTATTTGACCTGCCTAACCGCTTCACGCTGCCGTCCGCAATCTGCTGAGTTGAGAACGCCCAAAGATCGATTTCCTGAATGTCAGAGGCATGGGCTTGACTGGCTTCTGGGCGGTTTGGTCTATGACAAGTTGGTGGCCCACGGCGAAACGGAGCACCCGGACGTTGACGCGCGGCTGAACGTCAAGCCCGGCAAGGGTGACCCCCGACCAGCTGGGTGAGAGGAACCCGGATATGCGAACAACTTCCCTGATCCTGGCGGCAACCACGCTGCTGTGGTCAGCAGCAGTCTCTGTGATGATGCTGGCGTCAGAGGGATGGGCCGCGGTGGGCTACCTTGCCTTGCTCGTTTACTCCTCCCCGATCCAGCTCGCTCTTAGTATCGTCTCCACCGTCCTGGCCATCCGGAAGACCGCTTCCGGAAGGCTGCGCCGCACGTCGAAGACGATCGCTGTCATATCGCTCGTCTCGTCGTCAATCCAAGCCTTGCTGTTCCTGCCGGCCTTACTGTTCATCCTGACGACCTAACAGCCGCGCTCTTCCCTTCACCGCGGCCGCGGCATGGCAACAATCCTTCTGGGCATGCTCGACAACATCGCAGACACGGCCGGCGCCCCATCTCCATCTATGACGGTTGGTTTCTGTGCTCAGGACGGCATCAGGCTCTACCGCCGCGCGGGGTTTGAGGTTGGCGGCGCCAACAGCTACGCCGAACCGGAGCCGGGCCTCGGGTTTCCACGCTTTGCCACATCGAACTCGAACTCCCCCTATCCGTTCTACCGCGCTTGGTAGCCCTCCAGATGCGGCAGAACGGGTAGATGCCACAGAATCGGTCGTTTTCGACCTACATGGCTAGTCAGTCCACATGAAGTGAAAACCAGCTCCATCGGGGTCCTCGTTGTACGTGTAGCTGGTGAGTCCCAAATTCCGTTCGCATGAGATCAAGGCGGTGTCAAAGATGCCGTTCTGACTCCGTTTCTCCCACCGCCAAGGATGGTCCTTGTCCCACCAGGTATGCGAAAGGTCGGGCCCCGTTAGAACTAATGGGAGGCTCGGACTGTTTTGTCCGCTAGAAGTCCTGATCATGGTTGACCGCTCAACGAGTGCGCGCAGGTCTTGACGCTCTTCCGGAGAGAGTTCGGCTTTCAGTGTTGCGAAGATCAGGAGCGATCTGACATTCTTTTCGGCCAGTTTTGTACGGAGGAACTCGAGGTTCGCGATGTCTTTGGCGTCGATTCTGTTGGCAGTCTTGACCTCGCCTAGGACTGCTAGCCACTCTCGCTCCGCCAGGTAGGTGGCAATGTCTGCTTCGACCTTTCGTCCTTCTAATGTGATCTCAAATCCGAGTACCAGAGGCGGCGAGCCTTCGGAATGGCGCAGTTGCTGCAGTACCGAAGTTGTGGCGAGTGCCGGCAGAAGCGCTTCGATCTGGTCAGCGCGAAGGTGCGCAGCCAGTCGGTAGCGCCACTCGGGGAGGGCCAGACTATGGGAGAGCGCTAAGTTGTATGTCTGTCCGCAGAATTCGCACATCATTGAAGGACCTAGTCCTTCCACTGATACATAGCTGTCAACGCGGCAGTGGCTGCAATGGACTCTCAAAGTTGGGACGAAAAGCCCGCTGTGAAACAAGTGGTTCACTGCTCGGGTTGCGTACTCTTGCGGGGTCATGTCGCTGTCCATGACACGGTGTGGCCAGTTCCCTCTGTTGTTTTCCACGGAATTACGGAGATGGGGAAGGGTTATGCCGGCCGCCTTTCCTGCGGCCAATGTCACGGCCGCTCGTACGCCACTCTGGTTAAAGGTTCCGCTATAGGGGCCGCCAAATCTTTCGGCGGCGCGCGTCTGAAACTTGCCGACGTCCGACTGGCTGATTTTTGCCGCTTTGCTGTCGAACAACAGGCCTAGGACGTCTTGGCAGTATAAGAAGGGAAATCTCAGGTGCTCCGAGGTGGCATCCAGGCCAAAAACAACGCCGTCGTATGTAGACCGAACGTGGTCAGCGCCGTGAACGCCATACCGGTCCTGGAGCAGCGCTGCGTGACGGCGGTACGGTGGGATCTGAGCGGTGAACCGGGGGTCTTGGCCTCGGATCTCTCGTAGTTCCACTTCTGCAGCCACAATTCCCCGCATGAACGAGCGCCTGGAGCTACCCGTTAGTGGCACTTGTGGCAGGTCGACATCAACGCCGTGGGCCTCTGGTCGAAAATCCACCCGAACGGTCTTATTAAAGTCTGTATCCAGCCCTTCAAAAATGAAGGATGAGAGTACCTCTGGATGCCCTGCCTGAACCATAAGTCCGTCAGCATGTGCAGCGGCTTCAATCGCCTTCGTCACTTCAGTCGATGCCTTGTCAGCCCCAGTGATATACACAACTTCCCGGTCTTCCCCGCGGATCGTCACTCTGTGGCGAGGAAGTGGTTGGGAGAGCAGAAAATTGACTAAATCTGGGTCCCCTTCCGACGGGATTCCAATTACGTTGCAACCAAATGCCCGTGCGTTCCAGAAGGCCACAATGTCGTCCGGGAGGTCAGGCTTCAGGATGAATATGCCGTCCCCAATCCCCCGATGGTGTGTCCGGGCGCCGGCGTCGGTGTGCACCATTGACTTGGCTAGCAGCGCGCATTCTATGGCGCCCAGGTCCCTCCGCGGCAGGAATTCCGAAAGCGGCAGGCGCATGCACTGTGCACCAATTTTGTCCGGGAGTCCCCACAGCGCGGCTAGCACTAGATCTGCAGGGTCTTCCGGGGACCAAACGGGTTGAACGAGCTTGACGGGGTCAAGGATTTCCCGAAGCGGAAGAAGTCCTTTCCGGAACCTTTCCTCCCCCTCTTCGGCGAACGGTCCCCACGGCCCACCACCTCGCCAACCCCAACCAGGCTTCCTCAAAAACTCGTTGAGCGGACCCTCTGCATTCTCGGCATACATCGAGTCGACATCGAACATCTCTCCCAGCTTTTCCAGCGACTCAATGCCAGTGTTCTTATCAAAGATCGGCATGGACAGTCCGCCCCATACTGAGCTGAGGTTCACGATTGCTTCACGGACTTCGACTCGAGATTTTGTGTCTATTAGCAGGCCAGTCCGCCACGGACGGACTGTTACCTTCCCTCGGGCCTCTGCCATCTCAGTTCTCATGATGTGATCGTACTGACCCAGCAATACCAGGAGGGTGCAGCCTCACATCGGAGCGGACATCATTTCGTCTGATTCGCACCCCGTGGGTCAGTGCTGGTCACCTAGGACCCGAAGCCCTGACGCAGCCGCATAACCGGTCGTTTCTGACTTACGCGAAAGCGGCCTCTCAACGTCCTGGCCACTGGACGTATAGTCGATCTGTCCTGTGACATTTTGGCTTGAGAATGCGAAAGAAGAATGAACGCTGCTTTGAATCGGACTGGGGGCGGCGAAAGCGCCGAAGAATTTGTGGACACGGGGAATCAAGATGACGCTGGAACCAACAACCCACCGCGCCCACTTGTGTTCTGGATTTTGATCGCCGTCACTGTCCTTATTATCGGCATTATCGGCGGCGTAGCCTACTGGAACTTCGTCTTGCCGCCGGGTGACCGTTATTTTTGGGCGACATCACCTGACGATTGGGCCGCTTGGGGCACGTGGGCTGGGGCGTTCGGCTCGATCGGTGCTGTCCTCATTGCTTCACTGTCGATCAAACATGCGATTGAGGCTCAAAAGGGCACCGAGAGAGAGCTGAAAAGGGATCGGGTGCATGACCGGGAAGAGCGTGAGAAAGAGCGGGCGCTGGTCCGGGAAGAGCGAGAGGCACTTACTAAGGAAGTGGACCGGATCGCCCTGCACGAAGCGGGGAAACTTAGATTTTCATATCGCACGTCGATGCCCTTGGACTCTGAATACGCAGAAGTACAAATAAAGTGGTCGGCACAAGAGCAAAGCGATCCTTACGAGGCCGTGCAAGAGGACGACTACAGGACTCAGGTTGCTTACGTGGTCATCGAGAACCGATCTAAGGACCTCGTCTTCAACGACATAACTCTGTGGCTGCGGGAGGACAGGTTTAAGCCAATCGGGGTTGAAGTTGCTGACCGGGATGCCCCGCCTGCGCGCGAAAGCGGGTACCTGGACGGGTCACCTCCGAAGTGGACGTGGCGGACCGACTACGAACCTGAGTTCCCCCCCGGCGAGAATCAGTGGGCGCTGGGTTCAGTGAACGCTGGCAGGCAATTGTTGGTTAAGTTTTCGTTCGCGGATTCACACCGTTTTGACGAGTGGTCCACGGAAAACTTGTGGCATGACCGGCCAGGCTATGACGCTCCCCGTCATTTGATCTTGGGGTACCGGGACCAAGCAGGCCGCTATTGGATACGCTCAACTCGGTCGCCTCGGAACCGGCCGCAGCGGTTACTGGAAGCTAAGATTGACGCCTAAACGAAAGCAGGGCCAGCAGCTCCATGAGTGCCGGCCCTGCCTTGGTTTCCCTCTGCAAAGGAAATCTGTGGTTCAGCTTAGCTGAATTGCTGGTGGTGCTGCCGCGCGGCTGGGGAACGTCGTTGTTCCTGGTCCCGCGGGGGAATGGTTTTTGGGGTTGTGCCGCGTGGAGCGGCGGTCCGCCGCTGGTGAGTGGTTGCTGTGGTGTGTCCTGGGCGGCGGACCGCCCCGCTTCTGTGAGGTTCCGGGCCGGCCCTGCGGTGGTTGGTGCCTTGCCGGGCGGTTCTTCTCGCCGCCCGGCAAGGGGCTGTTTTTAGGCGACGTCGGTGCTGGTTTCCTTGCCGCTGTCGATGATGATCTGTTCGGTTTCGGATGCGGTGTAACCCCAGGTGACCAGCTGGTTGAGGTAGTCGCGGTGGCTTTGGTGGGGTGAGCGCCATGAGTCCTTGGCGATGGTCTTTTCGTACCCGGCGCAGATCAATGCGATCAGCGAGACCTCGGGCCGGGAAGTGGTGTTGGCGACGTGGTCGCGGAGGGGGTTCCATCCCCAGCGCCCATTCTTGTCTTCGGTTTTTACTCCGATCATGTCGGCGGCGACTTCGCCTTGGTATCCGCTGGCGGTCTCGGGGTGGTGGGTGATGGCGTGGACGGTGAAGTACTGCCAGCCCTTGGGTGCCTGCTTCCGCGCCAGAAGGTTTTTCACGAACTCCCGGCGGACGACACCAGCAGACTCCATGGCCTTGTTATTGGCGATCAGGGTCTTGCGCTCGGCTTTCTGTTCCTCGGTCATGGGGCCGGACTGCGCCTGACGGCCGCCGACGTAGCGTTCGTGGCGCGGGGTGAAGCCGAGCGCCTTCCAACCACTGATGACTGGTTTGGCGGAGTGGTTGCCTTGCCAGTCGCGCTGGATGATGTAGGCGTTGGCGTCGTCCTCGGTGGCCGGTTCACCGTCGGCCCGGTTCGCGGCCGAGACGTACAGGGCGTCTTCGTCGGCGTAGTGGCCCGCGTCCTCCACGATGGCCTTGCCCTGGCCTTCGAGTTCGGCGATCAGCGCGGCACGGGCGGCGGCGATGTCCCGCTTGTCCCGCAGGCGCTGGGTGAGGTGCAGCAGCATGTCGGGTTCGTCGGCGAGGACTGATTCCAGTTCCTCGGTCGCGTCGGGGTCGTCTTCAAATTCGGCCAGAATCAGGGCTTCTTCGATGGTGC